>NZ_JBHLWV010000022.1:0-146187 GCF_042432625.1 Gordonia phosphorivorans
GATCATCACGCGATGGCCCACCCCAACGGCGACACCAAGCTCTCCGGCGTGTCCACCGCCCTCAGCGAGCCACCAAACCCCACCACTCCAGGGGACTCACCCGCCAGGAGTTCCCGGTCATCGTCGACGGCCCGCGCCCGGGCCAGGAACTGCCCGAGATTGGCCGGTCCAGCAGTGTCGGTACCGACTGGGATAGTGAGGTCATCGCTCAACAGATCGGCGAAAGCGGTGAGAGTTACTGCGTCCATGACGCCCACTCCTCAAGATCACGAGAAGCCAATAGCGAAGGAACCGGTCGAGCCGCGTGACGATCGGTCACCCGGCCACTCATGTTCCTCGTGGTTCGTTCCGCGAGTTCGGAATCATTGATCTGATCCCAACTCGACTACGTCTATGATATACCTCATGCGACATCCGCACAATAGTTCTAACAACATTGTGCGGAGCATTCCGATAACCTGTCTCACTGCACAAACAGGGCGTTCAGCTCCGAGTCCTGCCCCCACGATTTTCCCGACGGAGGTGCGGGTGTCCCACGCAACGATCTACGACGGCCTCTACGTTCAAGCCCGCGGCAACTTGCGCGCCGAGCTCACCACAGCGCTGCGCACCGGGCGGATCGGCCGCACACCCCGCCACGGCACCTCGACCACTACCACCTCGACCACTACCACCCCGACCACTACCGCTCCGGCCTGTGCCGGGGTCTCGATCAGCGAACGACCGCCCGAAGCCGGTGACCGGGCCATCCCCGGCCAGTGGGAAGGCAACCTCCTCATCAACGACGACACCGGATCGGCGATCGGCACCCTGGCCGAACGCAGCACCGGCTTCCTGCTCCTGCTCCACCTGCCCGAGGACCATCGCGCCGAGACAGTCGCCACCGCTATGCGACGCGCCATCACGACCCTGCCAGAACAGTTGTGCCGGTCGTTGCCCGGAAACAGCGGCAACGACACGGACGCCCACGCCGACATCACGAACGCAACCGGCCTGCCGATCTACTTCGCTGACCCCCGCAGTCCGTGGAAACGCGCCGCCGGCGAAAACACCAGTGGACTCCTCTGCCAGTACTTCCTCGAAGGAACCGACCTCTCGTTCCACGGCCCCGGCATTCTGGACAACGTCGCCGCCGAGGTGAACGCCCGCCCCCGGGAGCGCTATGGCTTCCGCACCCCGGCCTACCTGATGCAGCGACTCCTCGACGCAGACCTCACCCCCGACGCCGATGCGCCGGACGCGCCATCCCGGCTCGTCTAGAAGAGTTCGTCAGATGTCCGGGCCGACCGCACCAGGTCCCGGCAGATCTCCATCTGTCCGGTGTGCTGGGTGAGTTCCCGGAGCAGGTGCACCACCACGAACTCCGGTGTCGACGAGGCCGCGTCGGCGCGCGTGGAACCGATGGCGCCGCGGTCGGCGATGCCGTCGGTCAGGGCCAGGTGCAGGTAGCGGGGCAACCGCTCGGCGATCCGATCCAGTAGCGCCCGCGCGTGGGCCACGGAACCGCGCGCGGTGAACTCGGCCGCGCGATCACGCGGAAGGTGTTCACCGGCAACGAGGTTCCCGCCCCAATCGGCGACGACGCCGTCGAGGTGGGTCACCAGGACGAAGACCGAATTCATGGTCGGCGGCAGCGGGGTGGCGTTCACCGTGTCGTCGTCGAGGTCGTCGAGGACCGCCGCGATGGTCGCGACGGTCTCTTCGGCGATACGCAGGCAGGCGGTCTCCAGCGCGGAAGTGCTCGCGGAAGTGCTCACCGAACGCGGCTCCGGTCAGTCCTCGAAGAGTGACCGACGCAGCTTCTCGTCCTTCTCCAGGACGATCGACTCCAGGTCGGCCTGGAACTGCTCCATCGCCACGCGCAGCCGCGGTTCGGCGATGCCGAGCATGCGGACCGCCAGCAGGCCCGCGTTGCGCGCCCCGCCGATCGACACGGTGGCCACCGGCACCCCGGCGGGCATCTGCACGATCGACAGCAGCGAATCCATGCCGTCGAGGAACTTCAGCGGCACGGGCACGCCGATCACCGGGATCGGGGTGGCCGCGGCCACCATGCCCGGCAGGTGCGCGGCGCCGCCGGCACCGGCGATGATCACCACAATGCCGCGCTCGGCGGCTCCGCGCGCGTAGTCGAGCATGCGGTGCGGCGTGCGATGGGCGGACATCACGCCCACCTCGAAGGGCACGCCGAACTCGGCGAGCGCCTCGGCGGCGAGCTTCATCACCGGCCAGTCCGAATCGCTGCCCATGATGAGGCCGACGCGCGGCGCGGGTGCAGTCATGTCAGTTCTCTCCCTGATGTGGATCCCAGCCGTCGGTCCAGACGCCGTGGCTCATCCAGTGTGCCGCACGCTCGGCCCGCTCCCGCACGTCGGCGAGGGGCTGACCGGGACGGCCCACGATGTTGAGGTGGCCCACCTTGCGGTCCGGGCGCTCGGCCTTGCCGTAGAGGTGCACCTTGGCCTCGGGCAACCGGGCCATCAGGTGGTGCAGGCGCTCGTCCATCGACATCTCCGGCACATTCTCGGCGCCGAGGATGTTCGCCATGACCACCACGTCGGCGGTGGCCGCGGTGGCCCCGAGCGGATAGTCCAGCACCGCGCGCAGATGCTGCTCGAACTGCGAGGTCACCGCCCCGTCCATGGTCCAGTGACCACTGTTGTGCGGCCGCATCGCGAGTTCGTTGACCACCAGGGCGCCGTCGACCGTCTCGAACAGCTCCATGGCCATGTTGCCCACCACGCCCAGTTCGTCGGCCAGCCGCAGCGCCATCTGCTGGGCGCGCTGCGCGGTCTCCTCGTCGAGGCCGGGCGCCGGAGCCAGGACGACGGCGCACTGTCCATTGCGCTGAATGGTCTCCACCACCGGCCACGCCGCGCCCTGCCCGTGCGGCGACCGGGCGATCATCGCCGACAGTTCACGTACCATCGGCACCTTCTGTTCGGCCATCAGCACCGAACTGTCGGCGGCGGCGTCGAAGACCTCCAGCGCCTGCTCCTGCCCGCAGTCGATCAGCCAGACGCCGCGCCCGTCGTAGCCGCCGCGGACCGCCTTGAGCACGATCTGCCAGTCGTGCGCGGCACCGAACTCGATCAGCGCCGACCGGGCCGCAGCACGGTCTCCGGCCAGGTCGACGAACGCCGGCACCGGCAGGCCCAGCTCGGCCAGCCGGTTCCGCATGAGGAGCTTGTCCTGCGCGTACTGCAGCGCCGCCGACGGCGGACGCACGGCGACGCCGTGCGCCTCCAGCGCCCGGAGGTGCTCCAACGGCACCCCCTCGTGGTCGAAGGTCAGCGCCACCGCCCCCTCGGCGGCCCGCAGCAGGTCGTCGAGGTCGTCGTGCGAACCCAGGACCACATCGGGGCTCACCACCGCCGCGGGGTCGCCGGCCGAACCGGCCAGGACCCGCAGGCACTGACCCAGTGCGATCGCGGACTGATGCGTCATGCGGGCGAGCTGTCCGCCACCGATCATGGTGACGGTCGGCAGGCCTGCGCGCGGGGAAGCTGAAGGCGTACTCACGGTGTAATCCTGGCACGATCGCGGGCCCGTCGGCACAACGAGGCTCCCCAGACCCGCCCGCCGCGCCCGGGTCCGCCCGTCGAGCCGGAGGCCGAATCGCTCACAAACACGGCCGACGATTCCTGGCTGGACCGATTCTGTACGTACAATGACTCTTTGTGCCATCCATCGACGGGCTTGCCTCCCTGCTGCCCGACCCCCTGCATCGCCTGGCACTGAAGTACAGCGAGTTCGTCAAGTTCGCCATCGTCGGCGGCACCACCTTCGTGGTGGACATGGCCATCTACTACGGCCTGATCTTCACCGTGCTGGAAGAGAAGCCGGTGGTCGCCAAGGTGATCTCGGGTGTGATCGCCACCATCTTGAGCTACATCCTCAACGCCGAATGGGCGTTCAAGAACCGCGGCGGCCGGGCCCGACACCACGAGGCGCTGCTGTTCTTCGCCATCAGCGGTATCGGCGTCGTCCTCGCGGCGGCACCCCTGTGGCTGGGCAACAACGTCTTCGACATGCGCCAGAACCTCGGGACCGTGGAGTTGGCCGTGGTCGACTTCATCCTCGCATTCATCCTGGGCAATCTGCTGCAGATGGCCTTCCGGTTCTGGGCGCTGCGCCGGTTCGCCTTCCCCGATCAGCAGCCGCCGGGCGGTCATGGCGGTTCCACCGACGTGGATCCGTCGGCGGAGGAACTCACCGATGAGGAACTGGGCCACGCCTGAGCGCCGAATCGGCCCCGCAGTTCTCGGAACGGGCGGGCACCACGATGGTGAAGACCGCCGGGCGTCGTGACGCCAGATCCAGGCGCCCGCCGTCGGCTTCGGTGAGTGCCCGCGCCAACGACAGCCCCACCCCACTGCTGGACGTACCGGAGACGCCGCGCCGGAAGATCTCCCCCACCAGTTCGTCGGGCACGCCGTCGCCCTCGTCGGAGACCGTGATCCGCACGACGTCCGCGGAGGCCAGATCCTCCACCCGGACGGTCACCGTCCCACTGCCGTGCCGGAGCGCGTTGTCCAGCAGCACGCTCAACGCTTCGCGCAGGCGCCCGGGCCGACCGCTCACCGGCCGCGGGACACCGTCGATCCGCACGTCGATCCGGCGGTCGGCCGCGGTGAACGTCGATTCGAGATCCTCGGCGAGCCCGCGCACCACCTCCGGAACCGCCACCGCGGTGCGTTCGCCGTCGTCGGCCCGCGAGGCCGCCACGAACTCGTCCAGGTCGGCGGCCAGGTTCTCCACCAGGTCCATCGCCTCCTCCGCCTCGTTGACCACGTGCGGGTCCGGGTGCAGGGTGAGCTCGTCCAGACGCAGGTGAATCGCGGTGAGCCGGCTGCGCAGCTGGTGGGACGCATCGCCGATCACCTGCCCCTCGCGCTCCAACCGGCGCAGCACCGCGGTGTTGGCCTCCGACAGCGCGGTCGTCACGCGATCGAGCTCGTCGATCCCGTAGTACGGCCACGGCGAACTCAGATCGCCGCGCGCCATCGCCGTCGCCCGGGTGGCCACCTGCCGCAGCGGCCGGGTCAACCGGAGAGCCGTGACGAACGCGACCAGCACCCCCACCGCGAGGGTCACCAGAATGACCACCACCAGGACGCCCACCGCGAGCCATTGACGGGAGCGCACGTCGCTGCGCGGCACCGACAGGGTCAGCAGATAGCCCGGCCCCAGCGTGACCGATTCGGACACCTGATCGCGCGCCGCCGGTCGACCGATCTCCTCGGCCCCGGAGGGCCCGACGAGAGTGAGCGTGCCGTTGCCGGGCACGAGCAGCCGGAAGTCGTCCAGTTCCAACTTGTCCGGCCCGACCAGCCGGCCCGCGGTCTCCTCGGTCAGCACGTACTCCGAGATCGACTTGAGCCGGTCGGCCAGGTCTTCGTGGGCGTTGAGCGAGATACCGGTCCACGTCAGCGTGGTCAACGGCACGCCGAGCAGCACGGCCAACGCCGCCATCGTCACGAGCATCGCCCGCACCAGTTGTTGCCGCATGGGGCCCACCGTCAGGGATCGAAGCGGAAGCCGACGCCGCGCACCGTCGCGATGTGCTTGCGCCGCCCCGGCTGGTCGTCGCCGAGCTTCCGGCGCACCCAGGAGATGTGCATGTCCAGGGTCTTGGACGACCTCAGATCCGTCGAACCCCACACCTCGGTCATGATCTCGTCGCGGGTGCGCACCTGCCCGGGGGTCTCCATCAGACAGCGCAGCAGGTCGAACTCCCGGTTGGCGAGGGTCAGTTCGGTGCCGTCGACGACGACCCGGCGCGCCCGGGCGTCGAGCTGGATGTCGCCGCTGTCGAGGACCACGTCGTCGCCGCCGGCGCTGCGGCGCTGCAGCGCCCGCACCCGGGCCAGCAGTTCGGCGAGCCGGAACGGCTTCCCGACGTAATCGTCGGCCCCGGCGTCGAGCCCCACCACGAAGTCCACCTCGTCGGTGCGTGCGGTCAGCATGAGCACCGCCAGCTGGGGCCGTTCGCTGCGGATCCGGCGGCACACCTCCAGCCCGTCCATCCCGGGCAGACCCAGGTCGAGGATCACCAGCGAGTACGCGCCGGACACGGCCGCGGCCAGGGCCTCCGGACCGGTGCCCACCACGGTGCAGTCGTTGCCCTCCCGGTTGAGCGCCCGCGCCAACGGCTGGGCGATCGACGGGTCGTCCTCGGCCAGCAGCACCGCGCGCCCGCCGGTCATCGTCGACCCCGGTCGTCGTCGGGCTCGTCGAGGAGCTGTTCGTACAGCAGTGCGTGCACGGCTTCCACCCGCGGGATGTCGGCGAAGGTCAGCGGGTCCTCGGACGCCGACTGGATCTGCAGCGATCCGGTGCGCAACAGCCGATCGATCAGGCCGTGCTCGAATTCGACGGTGTTGATGCGGCTGATCGGGATGTCGATGCCCGACCGCGTGAGAATGCCTGTCCGGTAGATCACCCGGCGATCGGTCACCACGAAGTGGGTGTAGCGCCAGGTGAGCAACGGTCGGACGAGCCACCACACGCTGCCCACCGCCCACACCGCGACGATCGCCACCGTGCCCCAGGTACGCGCGGCCTCCGAGTCCTGCGAACTCCACAGCAGTCCCAGCGCCAGCCCGGCGACCGCGGTGATCAGCCAGAACAGCAGAATCGGTGGCACCAGCGATTTCCAGTGCGGATGCCGGTGCACCACCACCACCTCGTCGGGTGCCAGGTTCTCCCGCGGGTATGCCATGCCGATCAGCGTAGTCCGCGGCCACCCCGGTACCGGCAGTACACTGGAGTCCCAGTTGTCCGCGCCGCCTCAGTGAGCGGCACCACCGCAGACCACAGGCAGGGACCGATGACTTACTCCGATCCGCGTGACCCTCGTCGGCAGTCGCCGCCGACCCGCGCGTACAGCGCCGACCCGGCCGGCTATCCGACCAACCCGCCCACCCAATCCGGTTACACCCAGCCCGGTCACACCCAGCCCGGTCAGAGTCCCGCGGGTTATCCGGCGGCGCCGAGCCCGCGCGGCCCGAGCCGTCGCCCGGACCTGGATCCGCTGCTGTTCTCCGGCGGCGTCTTCATGACCGGTGTGGTCACCGGCCTGGCCGCCTGGCTGATCGCCTGGATCATCGGCCTCATCGCCCGCGCGGTCACCGCCACGGGCCAGTTCGGGGCGTGGAATCCGCTCGACCCCGGCGGCGAGTACTGGTTCGCGCTCGCGGGCTTCCTCACCGCGCTGGTGGGCGGCGCACTCTGGTACCTGCTGCAGCTGGTCACGCCGACACCGGACAGCTTCTACCGCTGGATCGTCGGGCTGCTGATCATCGCCGCCTTCGTGGTGCCGCTGGCGGCCGACGGCGACATCTGGCGCGGCCTGGCGACCGGCGTGATGCACGTGTGCATCGGCATTCCCGTGCTGTCGCTGATCCCGACGATGGGCAATCGCAGCAAGCAGCGCCACTGACACGGCGAGTCCGTCGACCGGACCCGAATTCCGGTCGAGCCCAGATCAGGTCAACCGCAGATGGGTCACATCCCCGGCCGAGGCGGCCACGGGCCCCTGCGGACCGTCCACCACGATGCGGCCCTCGTCGTCGACGTCGACGGCGATGCCGATCACCTCGACGTCCCCGGGCAGCACCAAGCGCACCCGTTTGCCGAGCGTCGCGCAGGCCCGTCGGTATTCCGCGGCCAACGCGGGCAGCTCGGCGGGCCACCGATTCAGCAGCCCCGACAGCGCCGACAGGTAGGCCGCGGCCAGCGTCGTCGGATCGACCGCCGTGCCGGTCAGTTCCCGCAGGCAGGCCGCGGTCTCGATGGCCGGTTCGGCCGCCGTCAGGTCCAGGTTGAGACCGGTGCCGATCACTGCGACCCCGCCGTCGCCGGGCGTCGGCGCGAACTCGCAGAGGATGCCCGACAGCTTCCGGCCGCCCCGCGCGTCGGCACTCGCATCCGGCACCAGCACGTCGTTCGGCCACTTGAGGTCCACGTCGACGCCGGAGACCTCGGCGACCGCGGTCCGCACGGCCAAACCGGTCAGCAGCGACAGCCAGCCCACCGCCGGGGTCTGGGCCGCGTCCACCCGCAGCGCCGCCGACACCGCCAGCTGTCCCGGCGGGGTCTGCCACACCCGGGCGTAGCGGCCGCGGCCGGCCGTCTGCTGCCCCGCGATGAGCACGGCCGCGTCCACGTCGTCGCCCGCTGCGGCGCGCGCGACGAGGTCGGCGTTGGTGGAGCCGGTCGCGGCGACCACCTCCACCTGACGCCAGCGAGTGCCGTCCAGGGCACGGGCGAGGGCAGCGGGATCGGGCAGCACGGGAGAGCTCACGCTCACGAGCCTAATGGCCCGGCCGAGACGCCCATTCCTACTGGCCAGTACATGTGTCGGTTCACACCCGCGCCCCAACCCTCGATAGCATGAGGTCCCATGACCACTGCTCGCCGCGACGACGACGCCGCTCCTGACATCCACACCACGGCAGGCAAGCTTGCCGATCTCCGCAACCGGCTCGCCGATGCCGAGCATCCCGTCGGCGAGGCCGCCATCGAGAAGGTGCACGCCAAGGGCAAGCTGACCGCCCGCGAACGCATCCTGAATCTGCTCGACGACGGCTCCTTCGTCGAGCTCGACGCGCTGGCCCGCCACCGCAGCACCAACTTCGGCCTGTCCGACAAGCGCCCGGTGGGCGACGGCGTCGTGGTGGGCTACGGCACCGTCGACGGCCGCGAGGTCTGCGTCTTCAGCCAGGACGTCACCGTCTTCGGCGGCAGCCTCGGCGAGGTGTACGGCGAGAAGATCGTGAAGGTCATGGACCTCGCGGTCAAGACCGGCCGCCCGCTCATCGGCATCAACGAGGGTGCCGGCGCCCGCATTCAGGAAGGCGTCGTCTCGCTCGGGCTGTACGGCGAGATCTTCCACCGCAACGTCCGCGCCTCCGGCGTGATCCCGCAGATCTCGCTGATCATGGGCCCCGCCGCCGGCGGCCACGTGTACTCCCCCGCCCTCACCGACTTCACGGTGATGGTGGATAAGACCAGCCAGATGTTCGTGACCGGCCCCGACGTGATCAAGACCGTCACCGGCGAGGACGTCACCATGGAGGATCTGGGCGGCGCCCACACCCACATGACGCGTTCGGGCGTGGCGCACTACGTCGCCGAGGACGAGCTCGACGCCCTCGAGTACGTGCGGGACCTGCTCAGCTACCTGCCGAGCAACAACCGCGCCGAGGCCCCGCGCCTGCCGGCACCCGATCGGGTCGGCTCCATCGAGGACAACCTCACCGAGGAAGACCTCGAACTCGACACCCTGATCCCCGACTCGCCGAACCAGCCGTACGACATGCACGAGGTGATCCGCCGTCTGCTCGACGACGACGAGTTCCTCGAGGTGCAGGCCGAGCGCGCGATGAACATCATCGTCGGCTTCGGTCGCGTCGACGGCCGCAGCGTCGGCATCGTGGCCAACCAGCCGACCCAGTTCGCCGGCTGCCTGGACATCGACGCCTCGGAGAAGGCCGCCCGCTTCGTGCGGACCTGCGACGCGTTCAACGTGCCGATCATCACGCTGGTCGACGTCCCGGGCTTCCTGCCCGGCACCGACCAGGAGTACAACGGCATCATCCGCCGCGGCGCCAAGCTGCTGTACGCCTACGGCGAGGCCACCGTCGGCAAGGTCACCGTCATCACGCGCAAGGCCTACGGCGGCGCGTACGACGTGATGGGCTCCAAGCACATGGGCGCCGACGTGAACCTGGCCTGGCCCACGGCGCAGATCGCCGTGATGGGCGCCTCGGGCGCGGTGGGCTTCGTCTACCGCAGCCAGCTCAAGGAGGCCGAGGCCAACGGCTCCGACGTCGACGCGCTGCGCCTGGAACTCCAGCAGGAGTACGAGGACACGCTGGTCAACCCGTACGTCGCCGCCGAGCGCGGGTACGTGGACGCGGTGATCCCGCCGAGCCACACCCGCGGTCAGATCGCGAACGCCCTGCGTCTGCTGGAGCGCAAGTACGTGCAGCTGCCGCCGAAGAAGCACGGGAACATCCCCCTGTGAGTGCGAGTTCAGCGAACGAAGGAGTCACTCCGGTGAGCAACGAGACGGGCCAGAGCCCGAACGAGGCCGGCGCGCCGGCGCAGCCGTTCCTGACGGTGGTCAAGGGCAACCCGAGCGACGAGGATCTCGCCGCGCTGGTGGTCGTGCTGTCGGCCGCCGCCGGTTCGGCGGCGCCGAGCGGCCCGGGCACCAACGACCGGTGGGGCGCACCCACCGATCTGCACCGGCCCACGTGGGGCATGCCGACCAGCTACGTGCACGGTCACTGACATGACGCGGGTCCTGTTGGGGTCCGCCTCGCCGGCCCGGCGGCGCGTCCTGATCGACGCCGGGCTGGCCCCGCTGGTACTGGTGGCCGACCTCGACGAGGACGCACTGGTCGACGAGCTCCAGGCCGCCGGCACACCGCCGGCGGAGATCGTCACGGCGCTGGCCCGCGCCAAGGCGGCCGCGCTGCTGCCCCGGATCCTCGGCTCCGCCGATTCGGAGTTCTCCGAGGTGGCCGCCGACGGGGTGGTGCTGACCTGCGACTCCATGCTTCTGATCGACGACGAACTGGTCGGCAAGCCGCTCACCCCGCAGGTGGCGGTGCAGCGCTGGCGCCGCATGCGCGGTCGCACCGGTCTGCTGATCACCGGCCACGCCGTCACCCGGCTGCGCGACGGCGCGGCGATCGCCGAGGTCGCCGCGTCCAAGTCGACCGTGATCGCGTTCTCCGACGTCAGCGACCAGGCCATCGAGCGCTACGTCGCCACCGGCGAACCGCTGCAGGTGGCGGGCGGATTCACGCTCGACGGGCGCGGCGGCTGGCTGCTCGACGGCATCGACGGCGATCCGTCGTCGGTGATCGGCATCAGCCTGCCGTTGACACGGGAACTGCTCACGCGGGTCGGGATCGACGTCACCGAGCTGTGGGCTTGACCGATTCGGGGGTCCGGCCGATTCGGAGGCTTGACCGATTCGGGGGCCTGACCGACGTGCCCGGCCCCGCGCACGCGCCGACACCGACCGCGACCGAGCCGGTCGCGGTCGGCGGCCGTATGCTTGAAATTCCAAGCGGTCCGCGTTCGGCGGTTCGCTGCGCCGAGCAGGAGTAGCACGTGACAGTGGAATTCGATCCGAACCCGTCGTTCGGCGCTTTCGCCCATCCCGAGCGACTGGTCAGCACCGAGTGGTTGTCCGCGCACCTGGGCACCCCCGGTCTCAAGATCATCGAGTCCGACGAGGATGTGCTGCTCTACGACATCGGACACATTCCGACCGCCCAGAAGGTCGACTGGCACCTGCACCTGAACAATCCGGTCACCCGCGACTACATCGACGGCGAGGCCTTCGCCGAACTGATGCGCAGCAAGGGCATCGAGCGCACCGACACCATCGTCGTCTACGGCGACAAGAACAACTGGTGGGCGGCCTACGCGATGTGGGTGTTCACCCTGTTCGGTCACGAGGACGTGCGCCTGCTCGACGGCGGTCGCACCGCCTGGATGGACGAGCAGCGCGAGACCTCCTTCGAGGTGCCCGAATACCCGCGCAGCGACTACCCGGTGATCGAGCGCGACGACGCGACCATCCGCGCCTTCGCCGACGAGGTGCGTTCGGCGATCGGCGCGGAGCCGCTGATCGACGTCCGCTCGCCGCAGGAGTACACCGGCGAGCGCACGCACATGCCGGACTACCCCGAAGAGGGCGCACTGCGCGGCGGCCACATCCCCACCGCCGTGTCCATCCCCTGGGCCCGCGCGGCCGCACCCGACGGTCGTTTCCGCAGCCGCCCCGAGCTCGACGAGATCTACGCCGGCTTCGATCCGGCCACGCCGACCATCGCCTACTGCCGCATCGGCGAACGCTCCAGCCACACCTGGTTCGTGCTGACCTACCTGCTGGGCTTCTCCGCCGTGCGCAACTACGACGGTTCGTGGACCGAGTGGGGCAACGCGGTGCGGGCGCCCATCGTCACCGGCGACGAGCCCGGCGTGCTCGAGGGCTAGCGTTCCCATGCCTCTCACTCCCGCCCTCGCCGCGATCGTCGACGATTTCGCCGACCTCGGTCACCCCGATCGCATCACTCTGCTGTTGGAGTTCGCCGACGATCTGCCGGAGCTGCCCGAGCACCTGCACGCCGAGTCGATGGAGCCGGTGCCGGAATGCCAGTCGCCGATCTTCCTGTCGGTCGACGCGTCCGATCCCTCGGCGGTGCGCCTGTACTTCAGCGCACCGCGCGAGGCGCCGACCACGCGCGGTTTCGCCTCGATCCTGCACTCCGGTCTCGACGGCGCGTCGGCGGCGGAGATCGCGGCGGTGCCGGTCGACGTCGTCAACGACCTGCATCTGGGTTCGGTGATCTCCCCGCTGCGCCTGCGCGGGATGACCGGCATGCTGGTGCGGATCCAACGCCAGGTCGCCGAGCAGACCGCCGCGCCGTCCTAGCGTCCACGAAAAGTCCTGCGGCCCCATGGAATTCACGCAGTTTCTCGATGCCAAGGTGCGTCCCGGCGCGCTCGCCGAATGGATCCCCGCCGTCCCCGGCGGCCTCGGCAGCTGGCACCGGGACCCGCGCGGCACCTCCCACAATCACGAGCAGCACCTGCGGGCGGCCCACGACTATCGCGTGCGCACCCAACGCGAGGGCGGCCGCGAGGCCTGGCTCGGGGTGGCCGTGGAGTTCGACGAGCAGATCTCGCTGGCGGCGGTGCGCACCGCCGTGCTCGCGTGGATCAATCGTCACGAGGTGCTGCGCACCCACGTGACCCTGGTCGGTCCCCGCACCGAGCGGTACACCACCGATCCCGGCACGGTGCACCTGCGCATGACCCGCGTCGGGTGGTACCGGGACGCCGACCTGCTGTTGGAGCAGATCGGCGGCTCGTTCGACCGGGCCACCACGCCCATGCACTGGCCGGCCTATCGATTCGCCACCGTCGCCCGCGCGCACAGTTTCACCCTGCTGTTCGCCGCCGATCATTCCCTGGTCGACGGCTACTCGCTGATCAACTCCCAGTACGAGCTGCGCGAGCTGTACGCCGCCGCCGTCGAGCGCCGCGCACCGCAACTGCCGCCGACCGGCAGCTACATCGACTTCTCCGGGGCCGAGCGCGTCGCCGCCGACTCCGCCGACGATCGGCACACCGCGGTGGCCGTCTGGGACGAGTTCCTGGCCGGGCGCACCGACCTGCCCAGCTTCGCGCTGCTGCCCACCCCGCCGCCGGCGCGGCCGACGGCCCCCGGCGAGCACACGGCGCCGGCCCAGCACTCGCGCACCAGCCGACTGCTCGACGATGCCACCGCCGAGGCCTTCACTCGCCGCTGCACCGACCTGGGCGGTTCGCTCATCGGCGGCATCCTGGCCGCGACCGCGCTCGTGTATCGGCGGCACAGCGGCGCGGACCGGTTCGCCACCCTGATGCCGCGGCACACCCGCAACCACGCCCGCTTCCACGGCGCGCTCGGCTGGTTCGTCGCCCTGGCGCCGGTCACCGTCGACATCTCCGACGATCCCAGCTTCCCGACGGCGCTCGAACGCGTCATGGTCTCCCTCGACCGCGCCCGGGAGGGCGCCGCCCTGCCGCTGTTGCGGCTGGCCACCATCCTCGGCTTCGATCCCGAGCCCAAGTTCGTGGTCTCGTTCATGGACACCCGGGCCGTTCCGGGGGCCGCCGCGGCCGACGAGGGCGCCGCCCAGGCGCTGCGCTCGCACGCCTACGCCGACGACGAGTTCTATCTCTGGGTCAACCGCACGCCGAGCGGACTGCGCATGCACGCACGGTTCCCGGCGGCGGAGTCGGCGCAGGACGTCGGCGCCGTTCTCCAGGGATTTATCGACGACTTCGCCGACCTACTCGCGAGTATCGCCGTCGGAGGGTAAATATCGAGACGTGCCATACGCGGCTCGACCGGGAATACTCGGCGGGTTGGCGTGAGGGCGTGCGGCGCCGACGCCTAGAGTGAGGTAGGTCGTGCCGGTCGTCCGGCAGTGTCATCGCGCTGCGACGACCACCTAGAAGTGCCCACGGCGAGTTCGCCACAACGAGCTCCCACAACAGAAATTCAGTTGTCCCCGACAACAGCCCGCCACCGCGGGCCCCAGCCAGGAGAGCCAGTGCCCAACACCGAGATCCCCCAGAAGACCATCAAGAAGGTACTCATCGCCAACCGCGGTGAGATCGCGGTCCGTGTGATCCGTGCGGCACGAGATGCGGGCATCGCCAGCGTGGCCGTCTACGCCGAGCCCGACGCCGGTGCCCTGTTCGTCGAACTGGCCGACGAGGCCTTCGCGCTCGGCGGGCAGACCTCGGCCGAGTCCTACCTCGTCTTCGACAAGATTCTCGACGCCGCCGCCCGTTCCGGCGCCGACGCCATCCACCCCGGCTACGGCTTCCTGTCCGAGAACGGCGACTTCGCCCAGGCCGTCGAGGAGGCCGGACTCACCTGGATCGGCCCGCCGCCCGCCGCGATCCGCGCCCTCGGCGACAAGGTCACCGCGCGCCACATCGCCGAGCGCGCCGCCGCCCCGATGGCCGCCGGCACCAAGGACCCAGTCTCCGGCGCCGACGAAGTGGTCGCCTTCGCCGAGAAGCACGGCGTCCCGGTCGCCATCAAGGCAGCCTTCGGCGGCGGTGGTCGCGGCATGAAGGTCGCCCACACCATCGAAGAGATCCCCGAGCTGTTCGACTCGGCCACCCGCGAGGCCGTCGCCGCGTTCGGCCGCGGCGAATGCTTCGTCGAGCAGTACCTGGACAAGGCCCGGCACGTCGAGGCCCAGGTGATCGCCGACCAGCACGGCAACGTCATCGTGGCCGGCACCCGCGACTGCTCGCTGCAGCGTCGCTTCCAGAAGCTGGTCGAGGAGGCCCCCGCGCCGTTCCTGACCGACGCGCAGCGCACCATGATCCACGAGTCCGCCAAGGCGATCTGCCGCGAGGCTGGCTACTACGGCGCCGGCACCGTGGAGTACCTGGTGCAGGGCGAGACCGTCTCCTTCCTCGAGGTCAACACCCGCCTGCAGGTGGAGCACCCGGTCACCGAGGAGACCGCGGGCATCGACCTGGTGCGTCAGCAGTTCCTCATCGCCGAGGGCCGTGAGCTCGAGCTCACCGAGGACCCGGCACCGCGCGGACACTCCTTCGAGTTCCGGATCAACGGCGAGGACGCCGGTCGCGGCTTCCTGCCCGCTCCCGGCCCGGTGGCCGTGTACCGCGAGCCGTCCGGCCCGGGCGTGCGCGTGGACTCCGGCGTCCGCCAGGGCGATGTGATCGGCGGCCAGTTCGACTCGATGCTGGCCAAGCTGATCGTCACCGGCGCCACCCGCGAGGAAGCGCTGCAGCGTTCGGCGCGCGCGCTGGCCGAGTTCCACGTCGACGGCCTGGCCACGGTGATCCCGTTCCACCGCCACATCGTCGAGAACCCCGCCTTCGTCGGCGACGGTGACTCGTTCGACGTCTACACCAAGTGGATCGAGACCGACTGGGACAACACGATCGAGGCCTACAGCGGTCTCGGCGCCAGCACCGACGAAGACGAGAACCTGCCGCGCCAGGCCGTGGTGGTCGAGGTCGGCGGCCGCCGCGTCGAGGTCTCCCTGCCGGGCGACCTGAACCTCTCCGGCGGCAACGGCAACGGCGGCGCGCAGCGTCGCAAGCCGAAGGCGCGCACCCGCACCAAGGGCGGCGGCAAGGCCGTGTCCGGCGATGCCGTGGCCGCCCCGATGCAGGGCACCGTGGTCAAGGTGGCCGTGGCCGAGGGCGACACCGTCGCCGAGGGCGACCTGGTCGTGATCCTGGAAGCCATGAAGATGGAGAACCCGGTGAACGCGCACAAGGCCGGAGTGGTGACCGGACTGTCGGTGGAAGCCGGCTCCGCCGTCACGCAGGGCACCGTCCTGCTGGAGATCAAGTAATCACCGCACGCGGCAGTAGCGACCACCGATGACCGCCGTCGAAATCAACGCCGGCGCGTGGTACCTACGCGCTCTGCGGCACGACGACCGTCTTTCCGACGTCCCGGCACTGGCCGACCTGGGTCTTCCCGACCCGGCCGGCTACGTCGCCGGGACGTCGGCGGTTGCCGCCCCCGTCGACGACGCCGCGGCCGATGCCGCGCCCGATGCCGCGGTGCGGTGCGTCTGGGCCGTCGCGGAGCCGACGACGGGTGAGCTGGTCGCTCTCGTCGGAGTGGCGGGCGTGCCCGATGGCGAGGCCGCGCTGCGCGGTCTGGCCCGCACCGACTTCGCCCACGCACTCACCGAATCGGTTCCCGTCGTGCGGCGCTACGCCGAGCAGGCCCTCGGTCTGCGGCCCGGCGAACTGATCGCCGAACCCCCCTAACACCCCTACCGGTCGGTTGACTGCCCGGTAGATGTGTCCTTGGTCGCTTCTCGGGCGGTTACGTGAGAGTAGGTACTACCCCCGAGGCCTTCGGCGGCTTACCGTGGAATCACCCGATCGAAGTAGAACCGATCATTTTCGGTCGCGCCCTGTCGCGCCGAGATCCCGCCAGCAGCCCTGGCATCCCCCGAAGCAGAGAAGGGCGCATGTTCCGTCGTATTGCGATTGTCAACCGTGGAGAGGCCGCGATGCGGCTCATCAACGCCGTCCGTGACCTGAATGCCGAGACCGGACAAGCAGTCCAGACCATCGCTCTACACACCGACGTCGACGCCGGTGCCACGTTCGTGCGCGAGGCCGACCTCGCCTACGACCTGGGCCCCGCCTCGGCCCGGCCGTACATCGACCTCGCGGTGCTCGAGCGCGCCCTCACCGAGTCCGAGGCGGACGCCGCCTGGGTCGGCTGGGGCTTCGTCGCCGAGGATCCGGCCTTCGCCGAGCTCTGCGAGAAGCTGGGCATCACCTTCATCGGACCGTCGCCGGAGGCCATGCGCCAGCTGGGCGACAAGATCGGCGCCAAGCTGATCGCCGAGGAGGTCGGCGTGCCGGTGGCACCGTGGAGCCGCGGCCCGGTGGAGACCGAGCAGGAGGCCATCGAGGCCGCCGAACGCATCGGCTACCCCCTGATGCTCAAGGCCACCGCTGGCGGCGGCGGTCGCGGCATCCGCATGGTGGGCGATGCCTCCGCCCTGGTCGACGCCTACCAGCGCACCCGTGACGAAGCCGAACGCGCCTTCGGCAGCGGCGTCGTCTTCCTCGAACGTCTGGTCACCGGCGCCCGCCACGTGGAGGTCCAGGTGATCTCCGACGGTCAGGGCACCGCGTGGGCCCTCGGCGTGCGCGACTGCTCGGTGCAGCGCCGCAACCAGAAGGTCATCGAGGAGTCCGCCTCGCCGGTCCTCGGCCCCGAGCAGGTCGACGAGGTCAAGGCCGCCGCCGAACGTCTCGCCGTGAAGGTCGGCTACCGCGGCGCCGCGACGGTCGAGTTCCTGTACCACCCGGGCGAGAAGCTCTTCGCCTTCCTCGAGGTGAACACCCGCCTGCAGGTGGAGCACCCGATCACCGAGGTGACCAACGACTACGACCTGGTGCGCGCCCAGTTGCACGTGGCCTCCGGCGGTCGCCTCGACGGGGAACGTCCCGTCGAGCGCGGTCACGCCGTCGAGGCGCGCCTGAACGCCGAGGACCCGGACCGGGACTTCGCGCCCTCGCCGGGCTACATCGCACGTCTGGAACTGCCCAGCGGCCCCGGCGTCCGCGTGGACACCGGCGTCAGCGAGGGCGACACCATCCCCGCCGACTTCGACTCGATGATCGCCAAGATCATCGCCTACGGCAGCACGCGCGATCAGGCGCTGGCCCGTCTGCGCCGCGCCATGTCGCGCACCCGCGTGGTGATCGAGGGCGGCGCCACCAACAGCAGCTTCATCATCGACCTGCTCGATCAGCCCGAGGTGATCGACGGCAGCGCCGACACCGGGTGGATCGACCGCGTCCGCGAGCAGGGCCGTCTGGTCTCCCACCGGCACTCCTCGGTCGCCTTGGCCGCCGCCGCCATTGACGCCTACGAGGAGGAGGAGCGGGTCGAGCTCAACCGCCTGCTCGCGACCGCCCGCGGCGGCCGCCCGCAGGTGATGCACGAGAGCGGACGTCCCGTCGACTTCAAGTTGCGCGGTGCGAGCTACCGGGTGAGCGTGGCCCGGGTCGACGCCCAGCGCTTCCGCGTGATCATCGAGGCCGGCGCCCAGAAGCAGACCGCCCGGGTCCAGATCGAGCGGTACGACGAGCACACCGGCCGCATCACGGTCAACGGTGAGCGCTTCCGCGTCCTCACCGATACGCACGGCCCGGTGCACCTGGTGGACGTCGACGGCGTGACCCACCGGGTCAGCCGCGACGAGGGCGGCGTGGTCCGCTCCCCCGCGCCCGCACTGGTCATCGCCACCCCGCTGGAGGTCGGCGCCGAGGTGCAGGCCGGCGACCCGGTGCTGGTGCTGGAGAGCATGAAGATGGAGACGGTGCTGCGCGCGCCGTTCCCCGCCCGTCTGAAGGAGTGCGTGGTCTCCGTCGGCGCCCAGGTGGAGACCGGCGCACCGCTGCTGCGCCTGGAGCCGATCGCCGACGGCGCCGACGCCGCCGCCGACACCGGCGCCGAGGCGCGCCTGGACCTGCCCGAGTCGCGCACCGACGCGTCCCCGGCCGAACTCGCCGCCACCGAACGCGACATGCTGCGCGCCCTGATGCTCGGCTTCGACGTCGATCCGGGCACCGGCACCCGCGTCCTCGACGACTACCTGGCCCTGCGCCAGACGGAGATCGACGCCGACGAGCGTCCGCTGGCCGCCGAGCTGGACCTGCTGGGCATCTTCGCCGACCTCGCCGAGCTGGCCCGCCGCCGTCCCTCCGACGACGACGTCCACGATCGCGTCCACAGCGCCCGCGAGCACCTGCACACCTACCTGCAGAGCCTGGACGTGGAACTGTCCGCGGCACCCGAGCAGTTCCGCGCCAAGCTGGCCGCGGCACTGGCCCACTACGGCGTGCCCGACCTGGAACGCACCGACGAGCTCGAGAACGCCGTCTTCCGGATCTTCCTGGCCCTGCAGCGTCTGGACGACGTGGTTCCCGGGATCTCCGCGCTGCTGCGTCGCTGGATGAAGGAGCCGCCGCCGCCTGCGGAGCTGCGCGAGCACACCGGCCACGTGCTCGAGCACGTCGTCGCCGCCACCCAGCTGCGTTTCCCGGTCATCGCCGACCTGGCCCGCGGCGTCCTGTACGCCTGGTACGGCCAGCCGCGCCTGCGCCGTAAGCGCGAACGCGTCTACGCCGCCATCGACAGCGACCTGAACTACCTCGACCAGCATCCGAAGGCCTCCGACCGCGCCGAGCGGATCGCCGAGATGGTCAAGAGCACCGAACCGCTGGTGCGCGTGCTCAGCCGTCGCCTGGTCGACGACTCGCTCGACAACTCCGCGATGCTCGAGGTCCTCACCCGCCGCTACTACGGCAACAAGGGCCTGTCCGCGGTCGCCACCCACCGGGCCGGCGGCTGCACCTTCGTGCTCGCCCAGCGCGGCGGCTCGCTTCTGGTGTCGGCGGCGACCAGCTTCGACAAGCTCGACACCGCGATCTGCGGCCTGGCCGAACTGGTCGACGGCGCCGCCTCGATCGACGCCGACGTCTATGTGCGCTGGGACGATCAGCCCGAGAGCCTCGACGAGATGACCGCGGCCCTGCACGACGTCGTGAGCGCCCGCCTCCTGCCGAATCAGGTTCACCGGGTCACCGTGACCGTGGCCGGGCTCGGCGACGAGGCCATGCACCACCACGTCACCTTCCGGCCGTCGGCCACCGGGATGGCCGAGGACCGCCTGATCCGCGGTCTGCACCCGTACATCGCCCAGCGCATGCAGATGGAGCGCCTGCGCAAGTTCGATGTGACGCGGCTGCGTTCCTCCGACGACGAAGAGGTCTACCTGTACCGCGCGGTGGCCAAGGCCAACCCGGGCGACGACCGCCTGATCGCCTTCGCCCAGGTCCGCGACCTGATCGCGGTGAGCGAGCAGGACGGCAGCATTCTGACCCTGCCGACCGCCGAGCGCACCTTCGAGGCGTGCGTCGACTCGATCCGCCGGGCACAGGCGCGCCGCCCGTCGTCGAAGCGGTTCAACACCAACCGCATCGTCATGTACATCTGGCCGCCGCTGGAGGTCAGCCGCGAGCAGGTGGCCCGCGTCGTCACCCACACGCTGGGCACCGCCGCCTCCACCGACGGCGCCGGGCTCGAGGAGATCGAGCTGATCGCCCGGCACCTGGACCAGGAGACCGGGGAGCTCGCCAAGGTCTCGGTCCGGGTCACCTTCGACGCCGCAGGCGAAACCCAGGTCACCGTCGGCGACCCCGACGACAGCCCCATCGAGCCGGTCGACGAGTACCGGCAGAAGGTGCTGCGCGCGGCCCGCCGCAACAACGTCTACCCCTACGAGCTCACCGATCTGCTCGGCGACTTCACCGAGTACGACCTGAACGACGCCGACGAACTGGTGCCGGTGGACCGGCCCAAGGGTCGCAACACGGCCGCCGTCGTCGTCGGCACCGTGACCACCCCCACCGAGAAGTACCCGGAGGGTGTCGAGCGCGTGGTGATGTTGGGCGACCCGACCAAGGCCTTGGGCGCGCTCACCGAGCCGGAGTGCCGCCGGTACATCGCGGCTCTGGATCTCGCCGAGGAGCGCAAGCTTCCCGTCGAGTGGTACGCGCTGTCCTCCGGTGCCGCCGTGAAGATGGATTCGGGCACCGAGAACCTGGACTGGGTGGCCGCCGCGCTCAAGCGGATCGTGGAGTTCACCCAGGACGGCGGCGAGATCAACATCGTCGTGTCCGGTATCAACGTCGGCGGCCAGGCCTACTGGAACGCCGAGGCCACCATGCTGATGCACACCAAGGGCATCCTGGTGATGACCCCGGACTCGTCCATGGTGCTCACCGGTAAGCAGGCCCTGGACTTCTCCGGCGGCGTCTCGGCCGAGGACAACTTCGGTATCGGCGGCTACGACCGCGTGATGGGCCCCAACGGCGAGGCGCAGTACTGGGCGCCGAACCTGACCGCGGCCATCGGCGTGATGATGAGCCATTACGACCACACCTACGTGGTCCCCGGCGAGGACGGCCCGCGTCGCGCGGCCTCGTCCGACCCGATCGATCGCGATGTGTCCGGCTTCCCGCACCAGCTCGAGGGCAGCGAGTTCGCCACCGTGGGCGAGATCTTCTCCGCCCAGGCCAACCCGGATCGCAAGAAGCCGTTCGACATCCGCTCGGTGATGCGCGCGGTGGTCGACCAGGATCTGCCCGCCCTGGAGCGCTGGGCGGACATGGCCGACGCCGACACCGTCGTGGTGGAGGACACCCACCTGGGCGGCTATCCGATCACCCTGATCGGTGTCGAGTCCACCCCGGTGGCCCGGCGTGGCTTCCTGCCCACCGACGGACCGGACACCTTCAGCGCCGGCACCCTGTTCCCGCAGTCGTCGAAGAAGGCGGCCCGCGCGATCAACGCGGCCAGCGGCAACCGGCCGGTGGTGGTGCTGGCCAACCTGTCCGGTTTCGACGGTTCCCCGGAGTCCCTGCGCAAGCTGCAGCTGGAGTACGGCGCCGAGATCGGCCGAGCCATCATCAATTTCGAGGGCCCGATCGTCTTCTGCGTGATCTCGCGCTACCACGGCGGCGCGTTCGTGGTCTTCTCCAAGGCCCTGAACCCGAACATGACCGTGCTGGCCATCGAGGGCTCCTTCGCCTCGGTGCTCGGCGGCGCCCCGGCCGCGGCCGTGGTCTTCGCCGGGGAGGTGCGCACGCGCACCGAGAACGACCCGCGCGTGCACGAGCTGCAGACCCGTCTGGAGCACGCCTCGGACACCGATCACGCCGGTGTGGCGGCCGAGCTCGAGGAGACGCGTGCCTCGGTGCGCTCGGAGAAGCTCGCCGAGGTCGCCGCCGAGTTCGACGCCGTGCACAGCATCGAACGGGCCGTGCAGGTGGGCTCCGCCGACGCGATCATCAGCGCCGCTCAACTGCGTCCGAGCCTGATCAAGGCCATCGCACCCACCGCGGACTGACTCGGTCCCCGCACTGACGGCCGCGGGCCCGCCGGTTCTCCGGCGGGCCCGCGGCCGTCGTCGTCTCCCGGCGGGTCAGTGCGCCGACGGCTCCGGCCCGACCAGATCGGAACAGTCGACGCACGTGACCTCGTCGGCGTGGTCGCCCAGATAGCCGATGGCGCCGCCGGAGGCCGCGAGCAGTTCACCGGCGGAGTCGAGCAGGTCGGCGCCCACGTACACCGGCTGGCCCCAGTGTCCGTGACGCACCCCACGGACCACCGCGTCGCGGCGGCGTTCGGCCGCGGCCAGCAGGCGCGCCACCCCGACGCCGCCGATGTCGGCGCTGTCGACCGTCTGCAGCAACACCCCGGCGATCGGATCCAGCCCGCGGGCGAAGGTCAACGCGGCCTGCACCGTGGCGTCGAGCCCGTCGTACCAGGAGGGCAGATAGAAGGTGGTCGACGTGTCGCGCGGCGCCGCGACCACTCGACTGCCGAGTGCCACGTACAGGGCGTCGCAGCCGCCCGCCCCGAAGCCCGCCAGGAGCAGCTCCAGGCGTTCGAGCTGCGGCACATCACCGTCGCCGGGCGCCTCCCGCTCGTCGCCGCGCGCCACCAGCACCATCCCGACGACCGGCGCGTCCCGGACGTCAGGGCCCTGACCACCCTGTTTCGCCACCATAATGGCCCCAGCCTACTCGTGCCCGGAGCCCGAGCGGGGTGGGCGGCCCGGCAATTAGAATCATCGTGCGCCGCGAAGGTGACAACCTCGGCGTCGCCGCCCTAGGGTCGTAGACGCAATCGGTTCGTCCGTAGCGCCGTCGCCAAGGAGCCCCTGCGACCGCGCGGACGTCGAGCGAATTCGCTGCTGCGGCAACGAGATTCGCGAGAGGGAATCCGGTGGGACTCCGGAGCTGACCCGCAGCGGTATATCGGAACGACCGCCGTCACCGGCACTGGACGCCTCGTGCGTCTGGGAAGCGACGGCCAGTAGGAGCGCCTGGCATCCAGGCTCGCCGATGAGCCCGAAGACCTGCCCGTTGTATCGGATGCGCCGCATCCGATGACGGATCGCCTCGTGGACCGGGCGGAGTCAACGCACGCTCAACTCCTGGGCTCGTCGTCTCCGCATCCGGTAGGGCGCTTCGTCGTCAGTTTCAGCATGCAGGAGAACATCAGATGGGCTTTCACACCACCGTGACCGGCGTCGCGCGTATCGGCGCCGACCGGGAACTCAAGCGCGCGGTCGAAGGATACTGGGCGGGCCGACTCGGTCGGGAGCAGTTGCACGAGGTCGCGGCGCAGCTGCGGCAGACCGGTCGGCAGCAGCTGCTGGCCGCGGGCCTGGACTCGGTCCCGGTCAACACCTTCTCGTACTACGACCAGATGCTCGACATGGCCGCGACCGTCGGCGCCTTGCCGCCGCGGGTCGCCGGCATCGCCGACCCGTTGGATCGCTACTTCGCGGCCGCCCGCGGCACCGCCGAGGTGACGCCGCTGGAGATGACCAAGTGGTTCGACACCAACTACCACTATCTGGTGCCCGAGCTGGGCCCGGACACCGTCTTCGCGCTCGACGCGGGCACGGTGCTGGCCGACCTCGCCGAGGCCCGGGCCGAGGGCGTCCCGGCGCGACCGGTGCTCATCGGACCGATCACCTTCCTGGCCCTGTCCAAGGCCGTGGACGGCGGCGCCGCTCCCCTGACCCGCCTCGACGAACTGCTGCCCGTCTACGAGCAGTTGCTGGCGCAATTGGCCGCGGCCGGCGCCGAGTGGGTGCAGCTCGACGAACCGATCCTGGTGACCGGCACCGACGACCTGCCCGAGCGCACCGAGCGCGTCTACACCCGGCTGGCGGCCGCCGCGCAGCGTCCCCGGCTGCTGGTCACCACCTACTTCGGCGATGCGGGGGCCTGCCTGCCCGCGCTGGCGCGCGCCGGTGTCGAGGGCGTCGGCGTCGACCTCGTCGCCGGTTCGGCCGATTCGGTGCGGGCCGCGGGCCTGACCGATCAGCTCGTGGTGGCCGGTGTGGTGGACGGCCGCAACGTGTGGCGGACCGACCTCGACGCGGCGCTGGCCACGCTCACCGACCTGCGCGAGCACGTCGGCGAGCTGGCGGTGAGCACCTCGTGCTCCACGCTGCACGTGCCGTACTCGCTGGCCCCGGAGACCGAGCTCGACGACACGCTGCGCGGGTGGCTGGCCTTCGCCGCGGAGAAGTTCGACGAGGTGGTCGCGCTGTCGGGGGCCCTCGCCGACGGGCGGGAGACGCGGGCGGGCGCCTTCGACGCCGCGCGGGCGGCGCTGGCCACCCGCGCCGACGATCCGCGCGTGCACGATGCGGACCTGCGTCGCAGGCTGTCCGCGCTGACCGGCGCCGACCGCACCCGTTCGGCGGCCGCCGAACGCCAGGCGCTCAGCCGCCGCCATCTGGGGCTGCCGTCCCTGCCGACCACCACCATCGGCTCGTTCCCGCAGACCGCGGACATCCGCGCGGCCCGCGCCCGACTGCGTGCGGGCACGATCGACGAGGCGCAGTACCGCGCACAGATGGAAGCCGAGATCGCCGCGGTGATCGACCTGCAGGAGCGGATCGGTCTGGATGTGCTGGTGCACGGCGAGCCCGAACGCAACGACATGGTGCAGTACTTCGCCGAGCAGCTCACCGGCTTCTTCGCCACCGCCGCAGGCTGGGTGCAGTCGTACGGCTCGCGCTGTGTCCGGCCGCCGATCCTGTTCGGCGACGTCCGGCGCCCGACGCCGATGACCGTGGACTGGGCGGTGTACGCGCAGTCGCTGACCGACAAGCCGGTCAAGGGCATGCTCACCGGACCGGTCACCATCCTGGCCTGGTCGTTCGTCCGTGACGACCAGCCGCTGGCGCAGACCGCCGACCAGGTGGCCTTGGCCATCCGCGACGAGACCCTCGACCTGCAGCACGCGGGCATCGGCATCATCCAGGTGGACGAGCCCGCGTTGCGGGAGCTGCTGCCGCTGCGGGCCGCGGACCGTGCGGCCTACCTGGAGTGGGCGGTGGCGGCCTTCCGGCTGGCCACGGCGGGCGTGGAGACCACCACGCAGATCCACACCCACCTGTGTTACTCGGAGTTCGGCGACGTGATCGGCGCCATCGCCGATCTGGACGCCGACGTCACCTCGATCGAGGCCGCCCGCTCGCACATGGAGGTGCTCGACGACCTCAACGCGATCGGCTTCGCCGCCGAGGTGGGTCCGGGCGTCTACGACATCCACTCCCCGCGGGTGCCGGCGGCGGACGAGATGACCGCGCTGCTGCGGGAGGCCCTGGCCGCGGTGCCCGCCGACCGCCTGTGGGTGAACCCGGACTGCGGTCTCAAGACCCGCACCACCGAACAGGTCACGGCCGCGTTGACGGCCATGGTCGACGCCGCGCACGCCGTCCGCGAGCGATGAGGCGCTGACCTCGGACTCGCCCTCCTCCGCGAGGGCGAGTCCGAGGGTGGCCCGTCACCGCCAGGCGAACACCGGCTGTTCCAGCTCCGCCACGCGGGTGTCGCGGCCGAGCACCACCACCTGCGCGAACTGGTAGATTACCGCTGCGGTCGGTGCGTGCACCCACCGATTCATGATCGGGAGCCGGATCACCGGCAGCGGCGACTCGGCGATGGTGTCGAAGGCCGCGGGCGCGATCACCTCGTCGAGGGTGACGTAGAACAGCTCGTCCACCTCGTCCGGGCTCGGTGCCGGGGTCACCGGCTGGTCGATCCAGCACACCACCGGGGTGATCAGGTACCCCGAGCGGGTGGCGTAGTCGTCGAGCAGCCCGAGCACCGACTCCGGCCCCAGGCTCACTCCGAGTTCCTCGTCGAGTTCCCGGAGCGCGGCCTGCACCACCGTCTCACCCGGGTCCAGGCGCCCGCCCGGCAGCGCGAACTGGTTGGCGTGACTGCGCAGGGTCGACGGTCGCCGCGCCACCCAGATACCGCGGGTGCCGTCCACCGGCGCCACCGTGATCGCCACCGCCGACGGTTTCAGCGCGGGGTCGTCGATCGGATGCCGCTCCCACGCCGACAGGCGCTGTGCGGCGAGCTCCCGGGTCAGTTCCATACTCATGGGTCTACCCCATGCGCGCGCTACCGGACAGTCACCGGCGGCTCACTCGAACTCGACCAGCAGATCGCCCGCCCCCACCTCGGTGGCCGGACCGACGGTCACCCGCCGCACCACGCCCCCGGCCGGGGCGGTGATCGACGCCTCCATCTTCATCGCTTCGATGGTGCCGATCACCCCGCCGGGCTCCACCCGCTCGCCCACCGCGACGGCCACGGTGACCACCCCGGAGAACGGTGCCCCCACCTGCGCCGGATTGTCCTTGTCGGCGCGCTCGCGCACCTGCGTGGACACATCGGCGCTGCGATCGAGCACCGGCACCGGACGCAGTTCGCCGTTGAGCGTGCACATCACCGTGCGCACCCCGGCGGCGTCGGGCTCGGACACCGCCTCCAGCCGAATCAGCAGGTCCACGCCCTCGCGCAGCCGGACCCGGTGCTCGAGGCCCTGCTGCAGCCCGTAGAAGAACTGGTAGGCGGCCAACCGCGAGGTGTCGCCGTATTCGGCCACGTGCGCCTGATATTCGGCGGTGGGACCGGGGAAGAGCAACCGGTTCAGGGTGTCGCGGCGCTGCTGCCCGGGCGTCCGCAGCGCGGCGGAGTCCTGCGCCGACAGCTCCTGGTCGGACTGCTCCACGCTGCGCCCGGCCAGCACCTGCGCGCGCAGCGGCTCGGGCCAGCCCGCGGCGGGCTCCCCGAGCTCGCCGGCCAGGAAGCCGACCACCGAATCCGGGATGTCGTAGGCGGTCGGGTCGGCGGCGAAATCATCGGCGGAGATGCCCTGCGCCACGAAGGCCAGCGCCAGGTCGCCGACCACCTTCGAGGACGGGGTCACCTTGACCGGCCGGCCCAGCAGCCGGTTGGCCCCGGCGTAGGCCGTCTCGACGGCCTCGAACCGGTCGCCCACACCGATCGAGATAGCCTGCTGCCGCAGATTGGACAGCTGACCGCCGGGGATCTCATGGTCGTAGACGCGGCCGGTGGGCGCGGGCACGCCGGATTCGAAGCACCCGTACATGCGCCGCAACGACTCCCAGTACGGCTCCAGGGACATCACCTTGCCCAGGTCCAGCCCGGTGTCGTAGTCGGTGTGAGCGGCCGCGGCGACGATGGCCGACAGCGACGGCTGGCTGGTGGTCCCCGACAGCGGTGCGCTGGCCCCGTCGACGGCGTCCGCACCGGCCTCCCAGGCCGCCAGGTAGGTGGCCAGCTGACCGCCCGGCGTGTCGTGGGTGTGCACGTGGATCGGCAGGTCGAACTCCTTGCGCAGCGCGCCGACCAGGGTCCGCGCCGCCGCGGGCCGCAGCAGCCCGGCCATGTCCTTGATGGCCAGGACGTGCGCGCCGGCGTCGACGATCTGCTCGGCCAGCGTCAGGTAGTAGTCCAGCGTGTACAGGTCCTCGGCCGGGTCGGCCAGATCACCGGTGTAGCTCAGCGCCACCTCGGCCACCGTGGTGCCGGTCGCGAGCACCGCGTCGATGGCCGGCCGCATGGCGTCGACGCTGTTGAGGGCGTCGAAGATGCGGAAGATGTCCACGCCGGTGCGCGCGGCCTCCTCGACGAAGGCGGCGGTCACCTCCGTCGGATACGGGGTGTAGCCGACGGTGTTCTTCCCGCGCAGCAGCATCTGCAGGCAGATGTTCGGCATGGCCGCCCGGATCCGCGCCAGGCGCTCCCACGGGTCCTCCTTGAGGAAGCGCAGGGCCACGTCGAAGGTCGCCCCGCCCCAGCACTCCACCGACAGCAGTTCCGGGGTCTGCGCGGCCACGTAGGGCGCCACCGACACCAGGCCGCTGGTGCGTACGCGGGTCGCGAGCAGCGACTGGTGCGCATCCCGGAAGGTCGTGTCGGTCACCGCGAGCGCCTTCTGCTCCCGCAGCGCCTTCGCGAAACCCTTGGGCCCCAAGGCCTCCAGCCGCTGCTTGGAACCGGCGGGAGGATTCGCCAACAGTTCCGGGGCCAGCTCCGGCAGCTTGGTGTGCGGGTGCACGGCCGTCGGCACCACCCCGTGCGGGCGGTGCACGGTGACATCGGCCAGGTAGTTCAGCAGGCGCGAGCCCCGCTCGGACGATCGGATGGCGGTGAGCAGCTCCGGTCGTTCGTCGATGAACGAGGTGGTGATGGCGCCGGCCCGGAAGTCCGGATCGGCCAGCACCGCGCTGAGATAGTCGATGTTGGTGTGCACGCCGCGGATCTTGAACTCGGCGAGCGCCCGCTGCGCCCGGGTCACCGCCGTCGGGAAGTCTCGGCCGCGGCAGGTCAGCTTCACCAGCATCGAGTCGAAGTAGCCGGTGATCTCCGAGCCGAGTGCGGCCGCCCCGTCGAGCCGGACGCCGGTGCCGCCGGGCGCGCGGTAGACGTTGATACTGCCGGTGTCCGGGCGGAAACCGTCGGCCGGGTTCTCGGTGGTGATGCGGCACTGCAGGGCCGCGCCGTGCAGTGCGATGGTCTCCTGGGTCAGCCCGAGATCGGCCAGGGTCTCCCCCGCCGCGATCCGCAGCTGCGCCGAGACCAGGTCCACATCGGTCACCTCCTCGGTGACGGTGTGCTCCACCTGGATCCGCGGGTTCATCTCGATGAAGAAATGGCCGCCGCGCTCGTCCACCAGGAACTCGACGGTGCCCGCGCAGGAGTAGCCGATGTGTTCGGCGAACCGCACGGCGTCGTCGCAGATCCGTTGCCGCAATTGCGGATCCAGGTTCGGCGCCGGCGCGATCTCGATCACCTTCTGGTGCCGACGCTGCAGCGAGCAGTCCCGCTCGAACAGGTGCACCACATTGCCCTCGGCGTCGGCAAGGATCTGCACCTCGATGTGCCGCGGGTTCACCACCGCCTGCTCCAGGAAGACGGTCGGATTGCCGAACGCGGCCGCGGCCTCGCGGGAGGCCGCGCCGATCGCGTCGGCCAGCTCGGCCCGCTCCTCCACCCGGCGCATGCCGCGGCCGCCGCCGCCGGCCACGGCCTTGACGAAGATCGGGAAATCCATGCCCTCGGCGGCCGCGAGCAGTTCGTCGACGTCCGACGACGGCTCGCTGCCGACCAGGACCGGTAGTCCGGCCTCCCGCGCCGCCTGCACCGAGTGCTTCTTGTCCCCGGTCAGTTCCAGGACCGCCGCGCTCGGACCGACGAAGGCGATTCCGGCGTCCGCGCAGGCCGCGGCCAGTTCCGGGTTCTCCGAGGCGAAGCCGTACCCGGGGTAGATCGCATCGGCCCCGCAGTGCCGCGCCACCCGCAGGATCTCCGCCACCGACAGGTAGGCCTGCACCGGATGGCCCGGCTCGCCGATCTGGTACGACTCGTCGGCCTTGCCGCGGTGCACGCAGTTGCGATCCTCCACCGGATACACCGCGACGGTGCCCGCACCGAGCTCGTAGGCGGCACGGAACGCGCGCACCGCGATCTCGCCGCGGTTGGCCACCAGGACTTTGCCGAACATGTCATGCCTCACTGTTGGTTCGCCGGTGCCGTGCACGTGCTCCGGCCGTTAGGGAAACGGTAGGGGGTTACGCCGGTACGGGTCGCTGAATCGGCCCGTCGTAGGCCGACAGCGGCCGGATGAGCGCGTTCGAGCGCGTCTGCTCGACGATGTGGGCGGTCCAGCCGGTGATGCGACTCATCACGAACAGCGGCGTGAACATCGGAATGTCGAAGCCCATCAGGTGGTAGGCGGGCCCGGTCGGGAAGTCCAGGTTCGGCTTGATCCCGGTGCGTGCCTCCATGCCCTCGGCCAGTTCGCGGTAGATCTGCAGCCACGTCGTCGTGCCGCAGTGCTCGGACACCGCGACCAGCGAGTCGTACATGGTCGGCACGCGCGAATCGCCGTTGCGATACACGCGATGACCGAAGCCCATCACCTTCTCCTTGGCGTCGAGCTTGGCCGCCAACCAGGCCGCGGCGTTCTCGGGGGCGCCGATCTCGATCATGTCGTGCATCACCGCCTCGTTGGCGCCGCCGTGCAGCGTGCCCTTGAGCGCGCCGATCGCCGCGGTGACGGCGCTGTACAGATCCGACTGCGTCGAGGTGACCACGCGCGCGGCGAAGGTCGACGCGTTGAAGCTGTGCTCGGCGTACAGCACCATCGACGCCCGGAAGGCATCGACGATCACCGGATCGGGCACCTCCCCGAAGCACATGTTCAGGAAGTTCTCGGCGTAGTCCAGCCCGTGGTGCGGCTCGATCGGCGCCAGGCCGCGGCGCCGCCGGAAGTCGGCGGCGACGATCGTCGGCAGCACCGCGAACAGGCGCAGCGCCTTGTCCAGATTCGCCGCGACCGTCGGGACGTCCTCGTCGGGGTCCTCGCTGCCGAGGTAGCTCACCATGGTGCGCATCACGTCCATCGGGTGGCACGTCTCCGGGATCCGGTTCAGCACCGCCTGCGCCGAACGGTTCAGGCGCCGGTTGGCACGTTCTCGCTGCGAGAACAGCGCCGCCTCGGCGTGGGTGGGCAGCTCCGAATGCCACAGCAGGAAGGCCACCTCCTCGAAGCTCTTGCGCGTGGCCAGTTCCGCGGCGTCGTAGCCGCGATAGGTCAGGCTGTTGGTCTCCGGCACCACCTTGGAGACCGCCGTGGTGTCGACGACGACACCGGCCAGGCCCTTGAAGATCGGGGGGTCACTGACGATCGGGGGGTCACTGGGGATCTGGGGATCGCTCATGCGGAATCTCCTCCTGCGGTGTAGGTGAACAGCGACGAATCGAAGTCGTTGTAGTCGGCGTAACGCACCAGCTCGTAGAGCCGCTGCCGGTGCTGCATCCGGTCGACGACGCCGGCCTGCGTGCCGTCGAGTGCGATCTGTCGCAGCCCGTCCTCCACCGCGCCCATCGCCAGGCGGAGTGTGGTGACCGGGTAGATCACCGCGTTGTAGCCGAGATCGTGCAGCTCGGCCGCACTCAGCAGCGGGGACTTGCCGAACTCGGTCATGTTGGCCAGCAGCGGCGCCTCCACCGCGGCGCGGAAGCGGGCGAACTCGTCCGGGTCGGCCAGCGCCTCGGTGAAGATCAGGTCGGCACCGGCCGCGACGTAGGCGCGGGCCCGTTCGATGGCCGCGTCCAGCCCCTCCACGTCGCGCGCATCGGTGCGTGCACAGATCACGAAGTTCGGGTCGCGCCGCGCGCCGACGGCCGCGGTCAACCGCTGAATCATCTCCTCGGCCGGCACCACTTCCTTGCCGTCGAGGTGGCCGCAGCGCTTCGGGTTCACCTGATCCTCCAGGTGGCAGCCGGCCAGGCCGGCGTCCTCGAGCGCCGCGACGGTGCGGGCCGCACTCATCGGCTGCCCGAAACCGGTGTCGGCGTCGATGAGCGTGGGCAGATCCGTCGCGCGGGCGATGGCGCCGCCGCGTGCGGCGACCTCGCTCAGCGTGGTCAGGCCGATGTCGGGCAGCCCCAGGTCGGCCGAGAGCGCGGCCCCGGAGACGTAGACGCCCTCGAAGCCGAGGTCGGCCACCAGCTTGGCCACCAGCGGCGAGAACGCTCCGGGCCAGCGTTGCAGCCGAGAAGAGTTCAGCCCGGCCCGCAGCGCTGCGCGCTTGTCGGCGTCGGTGACGCCGGAGGAGAAGACGCTCATCAGAGGATGCCTTCCCCGGTGGCCGGTGCGCTCGCCAGCACGTCGTCGAGCACGCGCACGTTGAGCGCGCCGAGTTCCCCGGCCCGCAGCGACGCCAGATCGGTGGCCGCGGTCGTGAACCGCTCCTGCTCGCCCGGCGCCACCACGCCGTCGGCCATGCGGGCGAACTTGTCCAGGTACTGCGCCCGGGCGAAGGGCCGTGCGCCCAGCGGATGGGCGTCGGCGACGGCCAGTTCGTCGGTGATCACCTCGCCGTTGCGCAGAGTGATCACCGCGCGGGCGCCGAAGGCCTTCTCGGTGGGATCGGCCGAATGGTAGCGGCGGGTCCACTCCGGATCCTCGACGGTGGAGATCTTGTTCCACAGTTCGATGGTGTCGGGGCGGTTGGCGCGTTCGGGGGCGTACGAACGCTCGTGATCCCAGTCGCCGTCCTGCAGGGCCACCGCGAAGATGTACATCACCGAGTGGTCGAGCGTCTCGCGGCTGGCACTGGGATCGAACTTCTGCGGATCGCCCGAGCCGGTGCCGATGACGTAGTGCGTGTGATGGCTGGTGTGCAGGACGATCGACTCGACGTCGGCCAGATCGTCGATCCGCGAACGCATCCGGCGGGCCAGGTCGATCGGCGCCTGACTCTGGTATTCGGCCGAGTGCTCCTTGGTGTAGCTGTCGCAGATGGCCCGCTTGGGCTCACCCGGTCCGGGCAGCGGCACGGTGTAGCGCGCGTCGGGACCGCCGAGGAGCCAGGCGATCACGCCGTCCTCGCCCTCCCAGATGGGGGCGGGTGCGCCCTCGCCGCGCATGGCGCGGTCGACGGCCTCCACCGCGATCTTGCCGGCGTGCGCGGGAGCGTAGGCCTTCCAGCTGGAGATGGCGCCCTTGCGCGACTGGCGGGTGGCCGTGGTCAGGTGCAGGGCTTGGCCCACCGCCTGGTAGATCACGTCGATCTCCAACCCGAGCATGGTGCCCAGGCCCGCGGCGGCCGACGGCCCCAAGTGCGCGACGTGGTCGATCTTGTGCTCGTGCAGGCAGATGCCCCGCACCAGATCGATCTGGATCTCGTAGGCCGTGGCCAGACCGCGGATCAAGTCGTGGCCGCTGGCCCCGACGCGCTGCGCCACCGCGACGAGGGCGGGGATGTTGTCACCCGGGTGGGAGTAGTCGGCGGCCAGGAAGGTGTCGTGGAAGTCGAGTTCCCGCACGGCGACGCCGTTGGCCCAGGCCGCCCATTCCGGGGCGAACAGACCGTCGACGCCGAACACCGTGGATCCGCCGTCGAGCGGACGCGTCTGCGCCTGCCGGCGCGCCGAGGTGACCGGGCGGCGCGCCACCGACGCCGCGCTGACGGCGGCGTTGTCGATGATCCGGTTGACGATCATGTCGGCGGTGTCGGCCGGCACCTCGACCGGGTCGACGGCGACCTGCGCGATCTTGTACGCCAGGTGCTCGGTGGTCGGGAAGAGCTCGGAACTGCGTCGGGTGTAGACCTCGTGATTGATCATGTTTGCACCGTACGCAGACCCGGCAAGCGGGCGAAAGACCTGGCAAATGCGTATTTTTGCGAACTTGTCGACACTATCCTGCGAACATTGCGGACGACGCGAGGATTACCCTTGCCCCATGGCCAAGACTTACGTGGGCGCCCGACTGCGCCGACTGCGCGAGGACCGCGGCGTCAGCCAGGCGACGCTGGCCCGCCGCCTCGAACTGTCCACCAGCTACGTCAATCAGCTCGAGAACGATCAGCGGCCGATCACCGTCCCGGTGCTGCTGCGCCTGACCCGCGAGTTCGAGTTGGCACCGGACTTCTTCGCCGCCGACGGCGATGCCCGCCTCACCGCGGATCTGGCCGACATCCTGCTCGAACACGGCGAACAGTCCCCCTCGACCGCCGAGATCAGCGAATTGGTGGCCCGCATGCCGGGCGTCGGCCACACCCTGGTGGCCCTGCAGCGCCGCCTCACCGCAGCCACCACCGAACTCGACAGCGTGCGCGGCACGCTCGGTGCCGTGGCCGCCGACACCGAGACGGCCGGCGGCACCCCGTTCGAGCAGGTGCGCGACTATTTCTACGACCGCCGCAATCACGTGCCCGAACTCGACGCGGCCGCCGAGGACCTGTTCGCGCGCGCCGGCCTGCAGATCGGCGGCCTCGACCTGCAGTTGGCGCGGTTCCTCGACGCCGAGTACGGCATCGCCGTCGCGATCGTCTCGTCGGTCCCCGGCGACGCCGGTGCCGAACCTCCCAAGCGCCGCTACGACCCGGCCACCGCCACCGTCTACCTGCCCCGCCGACTCACCCCGGGCCAGCGCGCCTTCCAGCTGGCCACCCAGCTGGCCCTGCTCGGCCAGCGCGACCTGATCGACCGCTTGATCGCCGACGTGACCCCGGGCTCGGTCGCCGTCGCCCGCACCGGCCTGGCCAACTACTTCGCCGGCGCCCTGCTGCTCCCCTACACGCAGTTCGCCGCCGCGGCACGGCGCCTGCGGTACGACGTGGACCTGTTGGCCCGCGACTTCGAGGTCGGTTTCGAGACGGTCTGCCATCGCCTGTCCACGTTGCAGCGCACCGGCGACCGCGGGGTCCCGTTCATCTTCGTGCGCGTCGACAAGGCGGGGAACATCTCCAAACGCCAGTCCGCCACGGCCTTTCACTTCTCCCGGGTGGGCGGCAGCTGCCCGCTGTGGGTGGTGCACGACGCCTTCTCGATGCCGGGCCGGATTCACACCCAGCTCGCGCAGATGCCGGACGGCCGCACCTACTTCTGGTTGGCGCGCACCACCGACCCGGCGCAGCAGGGGCACCTCGCGACGCCGTCGAACTTCGTGGTCGGCCTGGGCTGCGACCTGGCCCATGCCGAAGAGCTGATCTACGCCACCGGGGTGGATCTGCGGGACCCGCGCACCGTCGTGCCGATCGGCGCGGGCTGCAAGGTGTGCCCGCGCCCGGCGTGCCCGCAACGCGCCTTCCCGCTGCTCGGCCGCCCCATCGACCACCAGGAGACGGTCAGCCCGGCGACCCCGTACGCCCCCGGCTCACCGTGACGCCCCGCCGCCGCCAGTGCGCCAATTCCAGCGCCGCGGCCACCGTGATCGCCGACTCGGCGAGCGGCACCGGCAGCAGGGACTCGGCCCGGGCCAGTCGCCGCACCACTGTGTTGCGGTGGGTGTACAGCCGCTCGGCGGTGGCCGCGGCGTTGCACCGCTGCGCGAACCAGACGCGCAGACACTCGGCGATCTCGCGATCCGCGTCGAGCAGATCGCCGAGAGTGGCGGTGAGGAATTCGTCGAGCCGGGTGTCGTCGTCGGTCAGCACATCCAGCAGCCGCAGCTCCTCGTAGCGCGCCAGCCGCTGTTCCGAGCCCATCCGACTCACCAGACGAAACGCGGTCAGTGCCTGAAAGTGGCTGCGCCGGAAGCCTTCCCGGCCCGATCCGGGTGCGCCGAGGGCCACCCGCACATCGTCGACACCGCGCAGCGCCGCCTCCACGTCGATCCGCACGGCCGGAAACCACACCCACAGTTGCGAGACGCCGGCCAGCACGGTGAGTCGGTTCGCTATGCCGTTGGCGGTCATGATCGCTTCGCAGACCGCCTCCAATCGGTCCGCCCCCAGCTCGGGCCTGCCGGAGATCACCGCGGCCAGCTGCGGCCCGTCCAACCGGTAGCCGAGCTGCGCCGCGGACCGCGCGTCCGACAGCGGTGCGCCCTCCAACAGCAGCGCCACGGCCGCGCGGCGTTGCGCGTGCGTGTCGCCGGCCAACTCCGCGCGCGCCACCTCGATCATCTCGGCGAGCGCGAACACCGTGTCGTCGACGAACCGGGCGATCGAATCCTGCGTGACCTGCATGAGCTCGCGCAGCTCCGCGGGATCGTCGGTCAGCCCGAAACAGATGCCCATCCACAGCTGCCAGACCCGGTTCTGTGCCGTGCGGAACGAGTCCAGCACCCCGGAATCGAATCCGCGACGCACCGCATCGCGGACGAAGACGGTGGTCTCCTCGGTGATGAGCACGCTCACCCGCTCCCCGGGACGGGCGGCGTTCATCGCCGCCCAGTGGGCGATGTTGCCGGCGTTGGTCCGCAGGACCACCTGCGTGAGCGCGGGGTCCTCGGTGATCATCGCCATGCCCGCACCCTGGAGTGCACTCTCGTCGAGCGCCCGCATCAGTTCCGGCGTAGGGTCCAGCACCACCTGCACGCCCCGCCGGATGAGCTGCGCGACGGCCGGGCTCACCGGCCCCGCGCGCGGCGTCAGCTGCGGCACCGGTACCCCGTCGTCGATTCCCATATGGTTGATACTGCACCAGAAGGCAACCCGTCTAGGTGCATAACGACATTGCGAAAATGTGGCGCCCACCACAATCATGGAATGAGACGACGACCGCACCACGGCTCCTCGTCGACCCGACACCTCGACCCCAAGGAAGTCCCGATGTCCACCGACACCTCCACCGACCTGCTCGACGTCCTCATCATCGGCGCCGGTATCTCCGGAATCGGGGCGGCCCACTACCTCACCGCCGAGCTGCCCGGAAAATCGTTCACCATCCTCGAGTCCCGGCACACTCCGGGCGGCACCTGGGAGCTGTTCAAGTACCCCGGCATCCGTTCGGATTCGGACCTGCACACCTTCGGTTTCGAGTTCAAGCCGTGGACCGACAATCAGGCCATCGCCGACGCACCGCGCATCCTCGACTACCTCAACGAGGCCATCGCCGACGACCGGCTCGCCGACAAGATCCAGTACCACCGCCGCGCCGTGTCGGCCGACTGGAACACCACCGAGGCGGCCTGGCACGTCACCGTGCGCCGCACCGACGACGCCGAGGCCCCGTCGGAGATCATCAAGGCGCGCTGGATCTTCGCCGGCACCGGGTACTACAACTACGACCAGGGCTTCTCGCCCGAGTTCCCCGGCCAGGAGCGCTTCACCGGACAGATCGTGCACCCGCAGCACTGGCCGGAGGATCTGGACTACCGCGGCAAGCGGGTCGTGGTGATCGGCTCGGGCGCCACCGCCGTGACCCTGGTTCCGTCGATGACCGACGAGGCCGAGCACGTCACCATGCTGCAGCGCACCCCCACCTACGTGATTCCGCTGCCCCGCGAGGACGCCCTCGCCAACGGCCTGAAGAAGGTGCTCGGTCCCGAACGCGGCTACCGGGTCAGCCGCCAGAAGAACATCCTGCAGCAGCGGCTGGTGTTCGAGCTGTGCCAGCGCTTCCCCCGCACCGCGCGCAAGGTGATCCGTCGCACCAATCAGGCCTTCCTGGGCAAGGAATTTCCGCTCGACCCGCATTTCAATCCGCCGTACAACCCCTGGGATCAGCGGCTGTGCGTCGTGCCCGACGGGGACATGTTCAGCGCCCTGCGCAGCGGCGCGGCGTCGATCGTCACCGACAACATCGCCACCTTCACCGAGAACGGGATCCTGCTCGAAAGCGGCGAGGAGCTGGCCGCCGACATCATCGTCACCGCCACCGGGCTGAACCTGCAGATGTTCGGCGGGATGACGTTCTCCCGCGACGGCGACGCGATCGACCTGACCCGGAGCGTCGCCTACCGCGGCACCATGCTGTCCGGCCTGCCGAACTTCGCGATGGCGATCGGGTACACCAACTCGTCGTGGACCCTCAAGGTCGACATGCTGTGCCAGTACCTCATGCGCGTGATGCGCCATATGGACCGAAACGGCTACACCAGCGTGGAGGCGGTGCCCGACCCGGCGATGGAGCTGCGGCCGCTGCTCGACTTCGGCGCGGGCTACGTCCAGCGGGCCGTCGACACGCTGCCCAAGCAGGGCACGGTGGACCCGTGGCGCATGTCGATGAGCGTCTACGCCGACACCCGCCTGATCCGCCGAGGCCCCGTCGACGACGAAGGTCTGGTGTACGAACGCATCGCCGCGCCGAGCCTGACGACCTCGGCCTGACCCACGCCCGGCGCCGAACGTGCCGAGTTGACCAACCCCGCTCCCCCGGAGCGGGGTTTGTCTTACCTTCAGCGGTAACAGCATTCGCAATGATTTGGAGAACACCCATGGCAGGACTCAGCTCGTGGATCACCCGGCGTGCCCAGCGCACCCCGGACGCGATCGCCCTCGTCGACGCGACCACCGGCGTCACCACCACCTACGCCCAGCTCGCCGTCAACAGCGCGCGCCGCGCAGCGGCCCTGAGCGCCCGCGGCGTCCGCCGCGGCGACCGCGTGATGCTGCTCGGCCTGAACTCCACCGCCCAGTTGGAGACGATGTTCGCCGTCGCCCGCCTGGCCGCGATCACCGTGCCGGTCAACTTCCGCCTCAGCGCCGGCGAGGTCGCCTACCTGATCTCCGACGCGGCCCCCACCGTCCTGCTGCACGACGACATGTTCGCCGACCTCGCCGCGGCCGCCGCCGAGCAGGCGCCGCGCCGGCTGGACGTGGCCCACATCGACGCCCTCGATGTGCCGGAGGAGGCCTTCGCGCCGGAGAACCCCGTGCACGCCGACGACGTCGCCATGCTGATGTACACCTCCGGCACCACCGGTAAGCCGAAGGGCGCCATGCTCACGCACGGCAACTTCGAGTGGAACGCGATCAACATGCTGGTCTCCGGCGAGGGCATGACCCCGCGCGACAAGACCCTGGCGGTGGCCCCGCTGTTCCACATCGGCGGCCTGAGCCTGTACGTCCTGCCGCTGATGTACGCCGGCGGCACCATCGTGGTGGCCCCGGCCTTCGATCCGGCGGCTACGCTCAAACTCCTTGAGGCACACCGCATCACGGTGCATTTCATGGTGCCGGCCATGTGGGATGCGATGCGTCGGGTGCCGACCTTCGACGATCACGACCTCTCGTCACTGCGGACGCTGCTGTGCGGCGGCGCCCCCTGCCCCATCCCGGTGATCGACTTCTACCAGGGCAAGGGCATGACCTTCATGGAGGGCTTCGGCATGACCGAACTGGCCCCGGCGGCCATCATCCTGGAGGCCGAGTACGTCCGGTCGCACGCGGGGTCGGTGGGTCGCCCGATCTTCCACGACGACGTACGCATCGTCGACGGTGACGACAAGGACGTGCCGACCGGCGAGGTGGGCGAACTCCTGCTGGCCGGGCCGAACGTCTTCGCCGGCTACTGGGGACTGCCGGAGGTGACCGCCCACGACATGCGCGGCGGATGGTTCCACTCCGGCGATCTGGCCCGGATGGATGCCGACGGCTTCATCACCCTGGTCGACCGCAAGAAGGACATGATCGTCACCGGCGGCGAGAACGTGTACCCGATCGAGGTGGAGCAGGTGCTGCTGCAGCACCCGGACGTCGAGGACGCCGCCGTGATCGGCCTGCCCGATGAGAAGTGGGGCGAGGGCGTCACGGCGGTGGTGTCGGTACGCGCGGAGGCCTCGGTCTCGGCCGACGACCTGCTCGCGTTCTGCCGCGACCGCATCGCGCACTTCAAGAGTCCGCGCCGGATCGAGTTCCTCGACGTGCTGCCGCGCAATGCCACCGGCAAGCTCCTCAAGCGGACCCTGCGCGAGCAGTTCGGCTCCGACGGGTCGGCCGTGACCCGCTAGGGTCGGCGTCCGCGTTCTGGACCAACCAGTAGGGAGAGCCGATGTCGGTGGCTTCGGACGGATTCGGCTGGCAGTTGGCGGCGGTGATGGTCTATTTCGCCGCCATGCTCGGCATCGGCTACTACGCCTACCGCAAGACCAAGAACGAGTTGGACAGCTACATGCTGGCCGACCGCGGCCTCAAGCCGTGGGTGGCGGCGCTGTCGGCGGGCGCCTCGGACATGTCCGGGTGGCTGCTGATGGGGCTGCCCGGAGCCATCTATCTCAACGGTCTGGTCGAGTCGTGGATCTTCATCGGGTTGATCATCGGCGCGTGGCTGAACTGGAAGTTCGTGGCACCGCGACTGCGGGCGTACACCGAGGTGGCCGACGACGCCATCACCATCCCCAGCTTCCTCGGTAAACGCCTGCACGACCGCACGCACGCGGTGCGGATCACCTGCGGCGTGATCATCCTGGTGTTCTTCACCTTCTACGTCTCCAGCGGCATGGTGGCCTCCGGCAAGTTCTTCGAGGCCTCGTTCGAGGTCGACTACGTGGCCGGCATGCTGATCGTCGCCGGTGTCACCATGCTGTACACCCTGTTCGGCGGATTCCTGGGCGCCTCCCTCACCGACGTCGCCCAGGGCGTGCTGGTGGTGATCGCCCTGCTGGCGGTGCCGATCATCGGTGTCATCGAACTCGGCGGCGTCGGCGCGACCGTCGACGCCATCAACACCGTCGACGCCGACCGCCTGTCGATGATCTCCGGAGGCAGCGCGCTGGCGATCATCTCGGCGGCGGCGTGGGGCCTCGGGTACTTCGGTCAGCCGCACATCATCGTGCGGTTCATGGCGCTGCGATCCCCGTCGGATGCGCCGGTGGCCCGTCGCATCGGCATCGGCTGGATGGTGCTGTGCGGCCTCGGCGCGGTGGGCACCGCCCTGGTCGGCATCGCCTACTACGGTGTGGCGCTGGAGGCCGACAACAAGGCCGAGACGGTCTTCCTGGCGCTCTCGCAGGTCCTGTTCCACCCGTTCATCGCGGGCCTGGTGCTGGCGGCGGTGCTGGCCGCCATCATGTCGACCATCTCCTCGCAGCTGATCGTCTGCTCGTCGGCCCTGGTGGAGGACCTGTACAAACTGGTCGCGGTCAAGGCCGGGTGGCGCGAGCTGGCACCGGCCACCTATGTGCGCCTGGGCCGCCTCGGCGTGCTCGCGGTCGCGGTGATCGCGATGCTCCTGGCGCTCTCCCCGTCCAGCAGCATCTTGGCGCTGGTGGCCTTCGCCTGGGCGGGCTTCGGCTCCGCCTTCGGTCCGGTGGTCATCATGTCGCTGTACTGGCGTCGACTCACCACCGCCGGGGCGCTGGCCGGCATCGTCACCGGCGCCGTCGTGGCCTTCGTGTGGGGGCAGACCTCGCTGCACGAGCACCTCTACGAGATCATCCCCGGCTTCCTCGCCGGCCTGATCGCGATCGTCGTGGTGAGCCTGCTGACCCGCCGCGACGACGTCGAGCAGGTCGACGCCGAGTTCGACGCGGCCGTCGAGCTCTCCGGTGGACGCCGCGGCAAGGAGCACCCGGTCGCGCTCACCCCCTGACCGCCCCTTCCCGATTGACCACTCCGTTCCCGATTGACCATTCCGCTCCCGCGCACCTTCTGAACCGCCGCGGGAGCGGAATCGTCAATCGGGAAGGCCGGGGCGCCTGTGGATGACGGGGACGAGGGTTCCACAGCAGGGCGCGGAGGGGGAACCGGAGGACCCCTCGCGTGCGTCCAAAGAGCATGGAACTGCCACACGACGACCACGGCCTCATCCGCCGCAGCCGCGCCCTCGACACCGGGCACACCGACGAGGAACTGACCGGGCTCCTCGCCGACGGCGTGCTGCTGCGCGTCGTGCGCGGTGTCTACGTCGCCGCCGATCGGGTCCCGGCCCAGACCCGGCAGGCCGACCTCTATCGACTGCGATGTCTGGCGACGGCGACCGCACCCGGCAACACCGTGGTCCTCAGCCACCAATCGGCCGCGGCGGTACTCGGCCTGGAACTCCTCGCGCCCGACCGGACGCGCGTCCACGTGACCAATGGCTTCGGCGAGGGCGGACGGGTGGAACGCCTGCGGCACGTCCACGCCGCGCCGCTCGACGGCACCTGCGTGCGCCGCGCGGGTGTGGCACTGACCGGCGTGGCGCGCACGGCGGTCGACGTCGCGGTCACCGGGTCCTTCGCACAGGCCCTGACCGTCTTCGACTCCGCGCTCCGGATCGGGGTGACCCGCGACGAGCTGACGGCGGCACTGGGCGCACGCCGTCGGCGCGCGATCGCCCGCGCACGGCACGCCCTGACCCTGGCCGACGGCCGCGCCGCCAACCCCGGCGAGTCGTGGAGCCGGGCACAGATGATCCAGGCCGGTCTGCCGCTGCCGATGCTGCAGCGGCGACTCACCCTGGACGACGATCTCGGCGAGGCCTACACCGACTTCAACTGGGACGACGTTCTCGTCGGCGAATTCGACGGCGCCGCCAAGTATCGCGAGCACCTGCGCGAGGGCGAGTCCGCGGCCGACGTCGTCCTGCGGGAGAAGGCACGCGAGAACGCCCTGCGCGATCTCGGCTTCGAGGTGGTCCGGTGGGACTGGCCCGACCTCGAAGCGGGCGCGATGATCCCCCGCCTCACCCGGCGGATGTCCCGCGCCGGCCTCCTGCCTCCGGCACCGGCCCGGATTCCCGATTGACGAATCCGTTCCCGCGCACCTTCTGCAGGTGCGCGGGAACGGAGTCGTCAATCGGGAGCGGAGTCGTCAATCGGGAACGACGACTCGGCGCTCGCGTCAGCCGTTGAGCAGGCCCTTGGCGACGTGGGTCACCTGGATCTCGTTGGAGCCGGCGTAGATCATCAGCGACTTCGCATCGCGCGCCAGCTGCTCGACGCGGTACTCGGCCATGTAGCCGTTGCCGCCGAACAGCTGCACGGCCTCCATCGCCACCTCGGTGGCCGCGCGCGAGGAGTACAGCTTCATCGCCGACGCCTGCGCCAGGGTCGGCGGCTTGCCGGCCTGCGACGCCTCGATCGCGGTGAACAGCATGTTCTGCACGTTCAGTCGGGCGATCTCCATCTCGGCCAGCTTCAACTGGATCAGCTGGAACTTGGCGATCTCGCTGCCCCACAGGGTGCGGGTCTTGGCGTAGTCCAGCGACAAGCGCAGGCACTCGTTGATGATGCCCAGGCTCAGTGCCGCGATGCCGATGCGCTCGGCGGTGAAGCCCGCCTTGGCGCTGTCGCCGCCACGCTTGTCCGAGCCGGTGTCCTCGGTCTCGCCCAGCAGGCGGTCCTTGGACAGCCGCACGTTGTCGAAGAACAGCTCACCGGTGGGCGAGCTCATCATGCCCATCTTCTTGAACGCCGGGCCCTGGGTGAGGCCCTCCATGCCGGTGTCGAGCACAAAGGTCAGCACCTTGCGCTCGCGCATCGGGGTGCCGTCGCCCTCGTCGAGCTTGGCGAAGACGACGATGGTGTCGGCGTACGGACCGTTGGTGATGAAGGTCTTATTGCCCTTGAGGATGTAGTCCTCGCCGTCGCGGCGCACGGTGGTCTTCATGCCGCCGAGCGCATCCGAGCCGCTGTCGGGCTCGGTGATGGCCCACGCGCCGATCTTCTCCATGGTGACCAGACCGGGCAGCCAGCGGCGCTTCTGCGCCAGGGTGCCGCGGCTGCGGATGGTCGAGACGGTCAGACCCATCGACACGCCCATCGAGCCGATCAGGCCCAGCGCCACCCCGGCCATCTCCATGTTCAAGATCATGAACATCGGATTGGCCAGCGTCGTGGAGCCGCCGCTGGACTTCTTCTCCCCGGCCTCCTCGGCGGCGAGTTCCTTCTCCAGGTTCTCCGCCGCCATGGTGTCCATCCCGAAGGCGGCCAGCATCTTGCGGGTGATGTCGAACGGAGGCAGCACACCGGTCTCGAGCTCGTCGATGTGCGGGCGCACCTCCTTCTCGATGAACGCGCGCACGGCATCGCGCACCATCAGATCTTCTTCAGACCACTCGAACAACTCAGACCTCCGGGCTAGAACACGTTCTACTTAGGTTCTGACAGTAGCGTGAACACGGTGAAGGCGATAGACCAGGAGTGGCCGGGCCGCGTCCATGCCCCGGACAGCCTCGACCCCGACCGTCTCGACGCGCTCACCGACATCGGGGACGAGGCCGGGTCGTCGGCCGATCGGCAAGGCGCCGAACGGATCTGGGCCGCGGCCCGGCACTGGTATCAGGCCGGAACGCAGCCGGGGATCGCGGTGTGCGTGCGTCGTCGCGGCGAGGTGATCCTCGACCGGGCCATCGGCCATGCCCGCGGCAACGGACCCGATGACGAGCCGTCGGCGATCAAGGTGCCGCTGCGCACCGACACCCCGGTCTGCGTGTTCTCCGCGGCCAAGGCGATGGCGGCGACGGTGCTGCACCTGCTGATCGAGCGCGGCGACCTGCGCCTTGACACCCGCGTCGACGATCTGCTGCCCGGCTATCGCGCACACGGCAAGGGACGCACCACGGTCGATCATGTGCTGACGCACCGCGCGGGCGTGCCGATCCCCACCGGCCCGCGACCGGATCTGCGCCGCAGCGAGGACAGCGAATACACCCGGGCCATGCTGGCCGACCTGCGGCCGATCTACCCGCCGGGCGCGGTGCACTTCTATCACGCCCTCACCTGGGGGCCGCTGGTGCGCGAGATCGTCGCCGCCGCCACCGGTTCGAGCATCCGCGACATCCTGGACGCGGAGATCTTGGCGCCCTTGGGATTTCGCTGGACCAACTTCGGGGTGTCGACCGACGACGTCGCGCGGGTCGCGCCCAGCTACGTGACCGGACCGCCGAACTCGGCCGCCGTGGACGCCGCGTTCACCAGGGTGATCGGCGGCTCGATGGCCCAGATCGTCCCGATGGCCAACAAGGCGCCCTTCCTCACCGGCGTGGTGCCCTCCTCCAACGCCGTGTCCACCGCCCACGAACTGTCCCGCTTCGCCCAGCTCCTGCTCGACGGCGGCGAACTCGACGGTGTGCGGGTGCTGTGGCCGTCGACGCTGCGCGCAGCGACCCGACCGCGCCGTCGACTGCGCCCGGACGTGGCGACCGGCGGCGTCCCGCTGCGCTGGGGCACCGGGTACATGCTCGGCTCCCGACGCTTCGGGCCGTTCGGCCGCGACGCACCGGCCGCGTTCGGGCACACCGGCCTCACCCAGATCGCGATGTGGGCCGACCCGGAGCGGGACCTGGCCGCCGCGGTGATCTCCACCGGAAAACCGAGCGGGCACCCCGAAGCCGGGCGCTACGCCGCCCTGCTGGACACCGTCAACGCCGCCCTCGCCCGCTGACCGCCCGACCGGTGTCGGACCCGTGCGGTTGAATGGGACCATGGCCGACGACGCGGAGCTACTGGCGGACTTCGGTCCCGCCACCCGCCGCTGGTTCACCGGTGCCTTCGGCGCGCCCACCGCCGCCCAGAGCGGCGCCTGGCGGTCCATCGCGAAGGGCCAGGACACCCTGGTGATCGCCCCGACCGGATCGGGCAAGACCCTGGCCGCGTTCCTCTGGGCCATCGACCGGCTGGCCGCGCAGCCGCCGACGGACCAGCGCGCCGCGGGCGTCCGGGTCCTGTACATCTCGCCGCTCAAGGCCCTCGCGGTCGACGTCGAACGCAACCTGTCCGCACCACTGGTCGGTATCGGCCACGCGGCCGCGAGCCTGGACCTGCCGGTCCCCGCGGTCACCGTCGGGGTCCGCTCCGGCGACACTCCCGCCGCCGCGCGCCGCACGCTGGCCGCCCACCCGCCGGACATCCTCATCACCACGCCCGAGTCGCTGTACCTGATGCTCACCTCCCGGGCCCGGGAGAGTCTGCGCACCGTCACGACGGTGATCGTCGACGAGATCCATGCCCTGGCCGGCACCAAACGCGGCAGCCACCTGGCGCTGTCCCTGGAACGCCTCGACGCGCTGACCGGCGACCGCGCCCAACGCATCGGCCTCTCGGCCACCGTCCGCCCCCCGGCGGTGGTGGCAGGCTTCCTCTCCGGCGCCGCCTCCTGCACCGTCGTGGCGCCGCCGGCGGCCAAGACCTTCGATCTGCGCGTGGACGTGCCCGTCGAGGACATGACGAACCTGCCCGTCCCGCCCGGCGACGGCGACCTCGACGACGCCTTCTCCCCGACCGCCGGCTCGCTGTGGCCGTTCGTGGAGGCCGCCATCGTCGACGAGATCGAGCGCCACCGCTCCACCATCGTCTTCGCCAACTCCCGTCGCCTGGCCGAACGACTCACCGCACGTCTCAACGAGATCGCCGCCGAACGGGCGGGCCTGGACGTCGACGGCGACCGACGGAACCCGGCGGTCCCCGGCGGCGCACCGGCCACCATCACCGGTGCCGTCACCACCGCGGGGGCGCCGCCCGTACTGGCGCGCGCGCACCACGGCTCGGTGAGCAAGGAGCAGCGCGCCGACATCGAGGACAGCCTCAAGTCGGGCCGCCTGCGCGCCGTGGTCGCCACCAGCTCCCTGGAGCTGGGCATCGACATGGGCGCGGTGGACCTGGTGATCCAGGTGGAGACCCCGCCCTCGGTGGCCTCCGGGCTGCAGCGCATCGGACGCGCCGGGCACCAGGTCGGCGAGATCAGCAAGGGCGTGGTCTACCCCAAGCATCGGACCGACCTGATCGGCTGCGCGGTCACCGTCGCCCGCATGCTCGACGGCGAGATCGAACAGCTCCGCGTGCCCCGCAATCCGCTCGACATCCTGGCCCAGCAGACCGTCGCGGCCGCCGCCGTCGACGACGTGCAAGTGGACCAGTGGTACGACACGGTGCGCCGGGCGGCGCCGTACCGTGAACTGACCCGCGACGTCTACGACGCCGTCCTGGACCTGATCTCCGGCCGCTACCCGTCCGACGAGTTCGCCGGGCTCGCCGCGCGCGTGGACTACGACCGCGCCACCGGCACTCTCACCGCGCGTCGCGGCACGCTGTCGCTCGCGGTCACCTCCGGCGGCACCATCCCCGACCGCGGCATGTTCGGCGTCTTCCTGGCGGGTGAGGACTCCGCCCGCCGGGTGGGCGAGCTCGACGAGGAGATGGTCTACGAGTCGCGGGTCGGCGACGTCTTCGCCCTCGGCACCAGCAGTTGGCGCATCGTCGAGATCACGCCCGACCAGGTGCGCGTGGTCCCGGCCTTCGGGCAGCCCGGCCGACTCCCGTTCTGGATCGGCGACGCCGTGGGCCGCCCGGCCGAGCTCGGCGCCGCCATGGGCCGCTTCGTCGGGGCGGTGGCCGACGAGGCCGAACTCGACGCCCACGCCACGCGGATCGGACTGTCGGCCAACGCCCGCACCAACCTCGCCGCGCTGATCGACGACCAGCGCGCCGCCACCGGCACGCTGCCCACCGACCGGACCCTGGTGGTGGAGCGCTTCCGCGACGAGCTCGGCGACTGGCGGCTGATCCTGCACTCCCCGTACGGGCTGCGGGTGCACGCGCCGTGGGCCAGTGCGATCGCCACCCGACTGTCCGCCGACCTGGGCCTCGACGGCGCCACCACGGCCACCGACGACGGCATCATCGTGCGCCTGCCCGACACCGACGACGAGCCGCCGGGCGCCGCCGTCTTCGACGTGGACCCCGACGAGATCGAAGACATCGCCACCCGCGCGCTCGCCGACTCGTCGATGTTCGCCGCGCGGTTCCGCGAGTGCGCGGCCCGCGCCCTCCTGCTGCCGCGCCGCAATCCCGGCAAGCGCGCGCCACTGTGGCAGCAGCGCCAACGCGCCGCGCAACTGCTGGCGGTGGCCGCGAAGTTCCCCGACTTCCCGATCATCCTGGAGACCGTCCGCGAGTGCCTGGAGGACGTTTACGACCTGCCCGCCCTCCTGGACGTGCTCACCCGGATCCGCGGCCGTCGCATCCGCCTGCTGGAGGTGGAGACCCCCAGCCCGTCGCCGTTCGCGGCCGCGATGCTGTTGGGCTACACCGGCTCGTTCATGTACGACGACGATGCGCCGCTGGCCGAACGGCGCGCCACCGCCCTCACCCTCGACACCGCCCTGCTGGCCCAGCTGCTCGGCCGGGTGGATCTGCGCGAGCTCCTCGACCCGGCCGTCATCGCCGACACCGTCGCGCGCCTGCAGCGCACCGCCGAAGAGCGCCGGGCCCGCGACGGGCAGGACGTGACCGACCTGCTGCGCTGGCTGGGGCCGCTCACCCGCGAGCAGATCGGCGAACGGTATTCCGGTGCCGCCGATCTGGATGCGGTGCTCGCCGACGAGGTGGACGCCGGTCGCATCGTCGCCGTCGTGATGCGCGGCCTCGGGCATTTCGCCGCGACCGACGACGTCGCCAAGTTGCGCGACGGCCTCGGCATCCCGCCGCCGCTGGGCGTGCCCGCCGCCTACCTGGAGGCCAGCGCCGATCCGGTCGGCGACCTGGTGCACCGGTACGCGCGCACCCACGGACCGTTCACCGCCGACGAGGCGGCCCGCGAGCTGGGGATGGGGGTGGCCGTGGTGCGCGGCGCCCTGACCGCGCTGGCCGGTCGCCGCGCCGTGATCGAGGGCGAGTTCGTGCCCCGCGAGGATGCCGAGCGGTCGCAGTGGTGTCACAGCGAGGTGCTCGGTCAGCTGCGGCGCGGGTCCCTGGCCGCCGGCCGCGCCGAGGTGCAGCCGGTCAGCACCGACACCTATGCGCGCTTCCTGCTCGACTGGCAGCACGTGGGTGCGCCGCTGTCGACCGGCCGCGACCCCCGGCTGCGCGGGGCGCACGGGGTGCTCTCGGTGATCGAACAGCTTGCCGGGCAACCGGTTCCCGCGTCGGCCTGGGAGTCGCTGGTCCTGCCGGCGCGCGTGCAGGACTATCGCCCGGCCCTGCTCGACGAGCTGCTCTCCGCCGGCGAGGTGATCTGGTCCGGGCACGGCCGGATCGGCGGTTCGGACGGCTGGGTGAGCCTGCACCCGGCCGAGTCCGCGCCGCTGACCCTGCGGCCCGCCGACGACCTGGAGCTCACCGATCTGCACCGCGGCATCCTCGCCGCCGTCGACGGCGGCGCCCTGCGCTACGGGCAGTTGTCCACGGCGCTCGACGAGGCCGGCCTGGCCGTCGGCGACGAGAACCTCCGGCACACCGCGCTGTGGGATCTGGTCTGGTCCGGGCACGTCGCCAACGACTCGTTCGCTCCGCTGCGGACGCTGCTCACCCCCGGCCGGTCCCGTTCGGGCAGCCAGTCCTCAGCGCCGTCGCACCGGGTGCGCGGCGGCGCCCGGCCCCCGCGGCTGCGCGCCGCACGACTGTCCAGCCGCTACCTCGCCGGCGCCGAGGGGTCGCCGGTGCCGCCGCTCGTCGGCGGCCGCTGGGTCACCCTGGAACGGGCCGCGCTCGATCCCACCGCAGCGGCCGCGGCCACCTGCGAGATCCTCCTCGACCGCTACGGCGTGGTCACCAAGGGCGCGGTCACCACCGAGGAGGTGCCGGGCGGCTTCGCGCGGATCTACAAGGCGCTCAGCGTCTTCGAGGATTCCGGTCAGGCGCGGCGCGGCTACTTCATCGACGGCCTGGGCGGCGCGCAGTTCGCCGCCGGCCACACCGTCGACACCCTCCGCGCGGCCGCATCGGTGCCCCGCGAGCAGCGGCTCACCGCCCACCTGCTCGCCGCCACCGACCCGGCCAACCCGTACGGCGCGGCCCTGGCGTGGCCCGCCACCACCGGGCATCGTCCCGGGCGCAAGCCCGGCGCCCTGGTCGTGCTGGTCGACGGCGAGCTCACCCTGTTCATCGAACGCGGCGGCAAGCGGATACTGACCTTCACCGACGGCACCGAGCAGTGGGAGGCCGCCGCCGCGGCTCTGGCCGACGCGGTCCGCCGGGGACGTCTGCCGCGGATCCACATCGACCAGATCGACGCCGAACCCGCGCTGCGCACCCCGTTGGGCACGATTCTGTCCGAGCAGGGTTTCGCCACCACGCCGCGCGGGCTGCGCATGAACTACGACCCGCGCCATGCCTGAGGGCGACACGGTCTATCGCGCCGCGCATCGACTGCACGCGGCACTCGCGGGAAAGACACTGTCCGGCAGCGACTTCCGCGTTCCGAAGTGGGCCACCACCGACCTGACCGGCGCCACCGTCGACGGGGTGCGGTCGGTCGGAAAGCACCTGTTCATCGACGTCTCCGAGGCCGGCGGCCGCACGCTGTCGATCCACTCGCACCTGATGATGGACGGCGCGTGGCACCTCTACCGCCACGGCGAGAAGTGGCGCAAGCCAGGATTCACCGCCCGCGTCGTGCTGCGGGCCGACGACGTCGAGGCCGTCGGATTCGACCTGGGAATCCTGGAGCTGTGTCGCGATCCGGCGGCGGCCGTCGCCCACCTCGGACCCGATCTACTCGGCCCCGGCTGGGACGCGGACCGCGCCGTCGCCGATCTCGCGGCCGACGGCGACCGGCCGGTGGGTGCGGCCCTGCTGGATCAGCGCAACCTGGCCGGAATCGGCAACATCTACCGCAGCGAACTGTGCTTCCTGGCCGGTGTCCACCCGCTGATGCCGGTGCGATACGTCGATCTGGGTGCGGTCGTCGCCGACGCGCACCGCCTGCTGACCGCCAACGCCCTGACCCCGGTCCGCTGCACCACCGGCGACCGCCGCCGCGGCCGTGAGCTGTGGGTCTACGGCCGCGACCACCGCCCGTGCCGACGCTGCGGCAGCGAGATCCGGCGCGATCGGGTCGGCGCCGATCCGCGCGGATCGGCGCACGAGCGCGTGATCTACTTCTGTCCCGCCTGCCAGCCGATCAGACCGGGTAGCGATCCGGCTCCGGGCCGAACCGGAACCGGCGGCCGCTGATCTCCTCCACGTCGATCTCGACGTAGTTCATCTTCAGGGTGGGCACCCACGGCTTCAGCGGCAGCTGATCGGCGTCCATGATCTCCTGGGTGCCGGTCAGGATGCGGGCGCGCCCCTTGGCGACGACGCTCCAGCCGATCTTGCTGGTGAAGCCGTCGGTCTCGAAGGCCACTCGAGTGTTCACCGCGACCTCGGTCAGCTTGGTGCCCTCGCCGGTGCGGAACAGGATCTTGCCGTCGTGGGCGTAAGCGTTGATCGGGAAGATCTCGGGTTCACCGGCCACGCTCAGCGCCAAGCGACCCATCACGCTCTCGGACAACAGGTTCCAGCACTGTTCCTCGTCCAGGACGGTGATCTCTTCCATGTCTCCCTCTTCCTCTCCGGCCACTACCGGGGACCGACGGTACCGCTGGCTCCACCCTATGCCGACCATCGTCGCCCCGCAGGTCGCCGCGGACCAGGGCACTACGTCCCGGTGGCGGCGTCTGCGGGCGTGGGCTTCCTCACTCCGGTGCGGGCACCGGTTCCAGGATCTCGCGCCGAGCCTCGGGCGCGGCCACGCGCAGGGCGTCGGCGGCCTCGTCGTCGGGCTGGCGCTGCGAGGCGACCTCCGCGGCGACCCGCGCGCAGTAGTTCTCGATCTCCCACTCGCGCTGCTCATCGGTCCAGCCCAGGATCGGCGCCATCAGTTCGGCGGCCTCGCGGGCACAGTCGACGCCGCGATGGCTGTACTCGATCGCGATCCGCGTCCGCCGCGCCATCACGTCCTCCAGGTGCAGCGCCCCCTCGCTGGCGGCCGCGTAGGCCACCTCCACCCGCAGGTACTGGGGTGCGGCGCCCAGCGGGCGCAGCAGCGACGGATCGTCGACGGCCGCGGTCAGCACCTCGTCGAGCAACGAGCCGTACCGGTTCAGCAGGCGCCGCACCCGATACGGGTGCAGACCGTACTGCTGCCCGAGGTGCTCGCACTGGTTGATCAACGCGAAGTAGCCGTCGGCGCCGAGCAGCGGCACCCGGTCGGTGACCGACTCCCCCACCCGGTCCGGGATGAAGGCGGCGGCCGCGTCCACGGCGTCGGCACCCATCACCCGGTAGGTGGTGTACTTGCCGCCGGCGATCGAGATCAGCCCGGGCGTCACCACCGCCACCGCGTGCTCGCGCGAGAGCGCCGAGGTGGACTCGTCCTCACCGGCCAGCAGCGGCCGCAGCCCGGCGTACACGCCCTCGATGTCGTCGTGGGTCAGCTGGGTCACCAGCTCCTCGTTGACCCGCGTGAGAATGAAGTCGATGTCCGCGCGGGTGGCCGCCGGGTGCGCGAGGTCCAGGTTCCAGTCGGTGTCGGTGGTGCCGATGATCCAGTGCGTCTCCCACGGGATCACGAACAGCACCGACGTCGGGGTGCGCAGGATGATGGCCGTCTCGCTGACGATCCGGTCGCGCGGAATCACGATGTGCACGCCCTTGGAGGCGCGCACGGTGAAATGCCCGCGCTGACCGGACAGTTTCTGCACCTCGTCGGTCCAGACGCCGGCGGCGTTGATCACCGACTGGGTGGCCACCGTGGCGGTGGCACCGCTCTCGGAGTCGCGCACCTTGACGCCGATCACCCGGTCGCCGTCCTTGACGAAGCCGACGGCCTGCGTCGACGTGCGCACCACGGCCCCGTACTGCGCGGCCGTGCGCGCCAGGGTGAGCGTGTGTCGCGCGTCGTCGACGACGGTGTCGTGGTAGCGGATGCCGCCGATCAGCGCCTCCCGCTTGAGACCCGGGGCGATCCGCAGCGCGCCCGCGCGGGTCACGTGGCGCTGGCCGGGCACCGACTTGGCGCCGCCCATCCGGTCGTACAGGAACAGTCCGGCGGCCATGTAGGGCCGCTCCCACACGCGCTTGGTCAGTGGAAACAGGAACGGCAGCGGCTTGACCAGGTGGGGCGCCAGCAGGCTCAGCGAGAGTTCCCGCTCGCGCAGCGCCTCGCGCACCAGGCCGAACTCCAGCTGCTCCAGGTAGCGCAGGCCGCCGTGGAACATCTTCGACGATCGGCTCGACGTGCCGGAGGCGAAGTCGCGCGCCTCCACCAGCGCCACGCGCAGGCCGCGGGTGGCGGCATCGAGCGCGGCACCGGCGCCGGTGACCCCGCCGCCGATCACGACGAGATCGAACTCTTCCTCGCTGAGTCGCCGCCACGCGTCGACGCGCTGGGCCGGGCTCAAATCCGCAGGTCGATCCTGGTTCTTCTCAGTGGACACGCCCCGAACTCTACCGGAGCGTAACCGGGTGCCGTGAGAGACTGACCGCGTGAGCCAGACCACCGTCGCCCCCGCGAACCGCTACGTCGCCGCCATCGATCAGGGCACCACCTCGACCCGCGCCATGCTCTTCGATCACGCCGGATCGGTCGTCGCCAGCGAGCAGACCGAGCACCGGCAGATCTTCCCGCAAGCCGGGTGGGTGGAGCACGACCCCATCGAGATCTGGCGCAACACCCGCCGCGTGGCCGGAGCGGTGATCGGCGCGGGCGAAGCCGGTCCCGGCGAGATCGCCGCGTGCGGCATCACCAATCAGCGGGAAACCACCGTGGTCTGGGATCGGCACACCGGGCAGCCGGTCTACAACGCGATCGTCTGGCAGGACACCCGCACGGCCGAGCTGTGCGAGGAACTGGCCGCCGCACCGGACGGGCTCGGCGAACCCGGCGTGGACCGCTACCGCGAGCGCACCGGTCTCCCGCTGTCGACGTACTTCTCCGGCCCCAAGATCCGGTGGATCCTGGACAACGTCGACGGCGCCCGCGAGCGCGCCGAACGCGGCGACCTGTACTTCGGCACCATGGACACCTGGCTCATCTGGAACATGACCGGTGGCGCCCGCAACGAGGGCGTGCACGTCACCGACGTCACCAACGCCTCGCGCACCCTGCTGATGAATCTGCGAACCCTGGAGTGGGACGCGGAGATCTGCGCCGACCTGGGCATTCCGCTCGCCATGCTGCCGGAGATCCGTTCCAGCTCGGAGGTCATCGCCCAGCTCACCCTGGGCGGCACCTACCCGGAGATCCCGCTGTCGGGCATCCTCGGTGACCAGCAGGCGGCCACCTTCGGTCAGGCTTGCCTGGAACCCGGCGAAGCCAAGAACACCTACGGCACCGGCAACTTCCTGCTGATGAACACCGGCACCGATCCGGTCTTCAGCCGGCACGGGCTGCTGACCACCGTCTGCTATCGCCTTGGCGACGAGCCCGCCCGCTATGCGCTGGAGGGCTCGATCGCGGTGACCGGCTCCCTGGTGCAGTGGCTGCGGGACAACCTTGGGCTGATCGCTTCGGCCCCCGAGGTGGAGGAGTTGGCCGCGGACGCCGACGACAACGGCGGCGTCTACTTCGTGCCCGCCTTCTCCGGGCTGTTCGCCCCGCGGTGGCGCCCCGATGCGCGCGGCGTGATCGTGGGCCTGACCCGGTTCGCCGACAGGCGTCACCTCGCCCGCGCCGTCCTCGAGGCCAGCGCCTACCAGACCCGCGAGGTGATCGAGGCCATGCAGGCCGACTCCGGCGTCGCGCTGACCACTCTCAAGGTGGATGGCGGCATGGTGGTCAACGACCTGCTCATGCAATTCCAGTCCGACATCTTGAACGTGCCGGTGGTGCGGCCGGTGGTCAACGAGACCACCGCGCTCGGCGCCGCCTACGCCGCCGGCCTGGCCGTCGGGTTCTGGGATTCCGCCGAGGACATCCGCGGCAACTGGGCCGAGGGCGGCCGGTGGTCGCCGGCGATGGACGACGACGAGCGCGAGCGTCTCTTCGCGGGCTGGAACCGGGCGGTCACCCACTCCTACGACCTGGCCTGACTTTCCCCGAAAACCTTGACCTACAACCAAATGGTTGTATATTGGGAAGGGTGAACGAGGATGACGAGGATCGGGCGGATGCCCTGTTCCACGCCCTCTCCGACCGGACACGACGCAGCATTCTGCGACGGGTACTGGCCGGCGAGCACTCGGTCACCGCGCTCGCGGCGGACTACGACATGAGTTTCGCCGCCGTTCAGAAACACGTCGCCGTGTTGGAGAAAGCCGGGCTGCTCACCAAGCGGCGCAGCGGCAGGCAGCAACTGGCCTCCGGCGACGTGACCGCCGTCCGATCGGTGCAGACCATGCTGGCCGGCATCGAACAGATCTGGCGCGGCCGGATCGCCCGCGTGGACGAGCTCCTCGCCTCCGATCCCGCCCCGCCGTCCCCCTGACCGCACTTCTTCACTCCCCGGGAGTCACCATGCCTGTCATCGACGTCACCAGTGACATCGCCACCTGCACCCTCACCATCGAGGCCGCCTTCGCCGCACCCGTCCAGCGGGTGTGGGACCTCTACGCCGACCCGCGCCAGCTCGAAAAGGTGTGGGGCCCGCCGGAGGTTCCGGCCACCTTCGTCGACCACGACCTGACCCCCGGTGCCAAGTGCACCTACTTCATGACCGACCCGAACAGCGGCGAGAAGTACTACGGCTGGTGGCTCATCACCGAGGTGGCCGCGCCGACCCTGCTGACCTTCGACGACGGTTTCGGCGACGCCGAGTTCAATCCGGCGCCCGGCATGCCGGTCAGCAAGAACGTCTATCGCTTCGAGGCCGCCGAGGGCGGCACCCGTGCCGTCTACACCTCCGTCTTCCCCGACGCCGAGTCGTTGCAGCAGGTCCTGGACATGGGGATGATCGAGGGCGCCACCAGCGCGATCAACCAGATCGACGGCTTCCTGGCCGGCGCCTGACCGCCTCAGCGCGCGCGCTGAGCCCGGTGCCGTCGCTGGGCCGCGAACTCGGCGAACACGGCCGCCACGGCGACCACCCCGATGAGGGCGTAGCCGAAGCTCAGCACGCGCGCCGATCCGAGCACCGCCGGGCCGCCGACCGACACCAGCAGACCGGCCAATGCCGCACCGAAGGCCGTCGCGATCAGCTGCGTGGTGTTCATGCCCGCCGAGACGTGCGCGGCCTCGTGCGGATCGTCGCTGATCCGCAGCCCCGCGGTGAGCCAGTGCGCCATCGCCATACCGATGCCGCAACCGGCCACGAACAGGGCGGCGAACCAGCCGGCCACCACGGCGCCGCTGGGCGCCTCGCTCTGCAGGGCGCCGTAGCCGACGAAGCCGACCGAGATCAGCAGCGGACCGGCCACCTGCACCGCCCGCTGCGTTGAGGCCGTGGTGACCGTGGAACTGATCAGCGAGGCGACGGTCCACCCCCAGGAGATCGCCGCGCCGAGCAACCCGGCGACCAGCGGCGACATCCCGCCGAGCCGTTGGCCGAACAGCGGGACGAAGGTCTCAATGGTCGAGGCCAGGGTGAGCAGCGCGATGGCGAGGTAGATCCAGCGCAGCGGCGAGGATCCCCGGTAGGTCTGCTTCGGCAGCACCCGGTTCGACGCCGAACGCTCACGCAGCACGAACGCCGCGGCGGCCACCACGGCCGCGAGCACCCACAGCACGGTGCTCGTCATCGACGACACGATCGAGGCCAGGCTCAGGGCCAGCGCCGCCGCGGCGAGCAGCACCAACGCGAACCACGGCACCGGGTCGGCGTCGCCGCTGCTCGCGGTCCGCGTCGGCAGTACTCGTGCGGCCACCGCCCCCAGGGCGAGAGCGAGGATCGCCAACAGTCCGAAGGCGCCGCGCCAGAAACCGATGTCGGCGAAGAAACCGCCCACCACCGGGCCGGCCACGTTGCCCACACCCCACATGGCCGACAGCAGTGCCACCGCGCGCTGCCACAGGTGCGCGGGCAGCACCAGCCGTACCACCGCGAACGCCAGGCCGGCCAACAGTCCGGCGGCCACGCCCTGCACGGCCCGGCCGGTGAGCAGCACCGGCATGCTCGGCGCGGCGGCCGCGAACAGCGTCCCGAGCGCGAAGACCCCGAAGCCCGCCACGTACGACAACCGACTGCCGAACCGGTCCAACGCCCGCGAGACCACCATCGACGAGGCGACCGCCGCGACCACGAAGACCGTCATCGTCCACGCGTAGAACTCGCCGCCACCGATCTGCGCCACCGCACTCGGCAGCAGACTGGTGGTCACATAGGTATTCGTCGCGAACAGTCCGATGCCGCCGGCCAGCACCACCACCGGTGCCCGATGGTCGTGGCCGAACAGCTCGCCCCAACTGCCGACGGCGGCGGGCACGCCGACTCAGTCCAGGTCGTCGTGACGTACCAGCTGGCGCGCGGCCTCGGTAATCGATCCGGACAGCGACGGGTACACCGAGAAGGTGTTCGCCAGGTCGGAGACCTGCAGCTTGTTCTCCACCGCCAGCGCGATGGGCAGGATCAGTTCCGAGGCGATCGGCGAGACCACCACACCGCCGATCACCACGCCGGTGGCCGGTCGGCAGAAGATCTTCACAAAACCGCGGCGCAGGCCGCTCATCTTGCCGCGCGGGTTGGTGGCCAGCGGCAGCATGACGGTGCGCGCCGGGTACTCCCCGGAGTCGATGGCGTTCTGCGAGACCCCCACCGCCGCGATCTCCGGCCGCGTGAAGATGGCCGAGGCGACCGTCTTGAGTCGAATCGGGCTCACTCCCTCGCCCAGCGAGTGGTACATGGCGATGCGGCCCTGCATGGCGGCCACCGATGCCAGCGGCAGCACGCCGGTGCAGTCGCCCGCGGCGTACACGCCCGGCACCGAGGTTCGCGAGACGCGGTCGACCGTGATGTAACCGCCGCGGTCCACGGCCACCCCGACATCTTCCAGGCCCAGGCCCTTGGTGTTCGGAATGGAGCCGACGGTCATCAGCACGTGCGAGCCGGTGATGGTCTGCCCGTCGGCCAGGTGCACCTCGACACCGTCGCCGACCCGCGCCACCCGATCGGCACGCGCGTGCTTGACCAACGTGACACCGCGCTCGGCGAATGCTTCTTCCAGCGCCAGCGCCGCATCTTCGTCCTCGTGCGGCAGGACGCGATCGCGGCTGGAGACCAGGGTCACCGACACCCCGAGTTCGGTGTAGGCGTGCACGAACTCGGCGCCGGTCACACCGGAGCCGACCACCACCAGGTGCTCGGGCAGGTCGTCGAGGTCGTAGAGCTGACGCCAGTTGAGGATTCGTTCCCCGTCCGGCTTGGCGTCGGGCAGCTCGCGCGGCGAGGCGCCGGTGGCGATCAGCACCACCTCGGCTTCGAGCGACTCGACGGTGCCGTCGGCGTGCGTGGCGATCACCTCGTGCACACCGCTGCCCGGCGCCGTCTCCGACAGCATGCCGGTGCCGACGACGATCCGGATGCCTTCGCTGACCAGTCGCGCCCGAATGTCCGCCGACTGCGCAAAAGCGAGGTCCTTGACCCGCTGGTTGATCTGCGGCAGCGTGACCGGCGCCGAGACGTCGATCGACACGCCGAGATCGGCCGCCTTGCGCACCTCGGTGCGCACACCGGTGGTGGCGATGAAGGTCTTGCTCGGCACGCAGTCCCACAGGACGCAGGCACCACCGATTCCGTCCGAGTCGATGAGCGTGATGTCGGCGCCGTACGCAGCGCCAGCCAGCGCCGCTTCATAGCCTGCCGGTCCCCCACCGATGATCACGATTCGTGCCACTTAGCCATCTCCTTGCCACAGGGTCAGTTCCCTCCCAACCTACTCTCCCGGCGGCGGCGCACAGTTTCCTCCACAGCGGGGAGGGCATAGGCTGTGCGCCGTGCCCCTCTATGCCGCATATGCGTCGAACATGGACCCCTCCCAGATGCTGGAGCGGGCTCCCCATTCACCGATGGCGTCCACCGGTTGGCTGCACGGCTGGCGGTTGACCTTCGCCGGCGACGACCTCGGCTGGGAGGGCTCCCTGGCCACCGTCACCGAGGACCGAGACGACCCGGAGGCCAAGGTCTTCGTGGTGATCTACGACGTGCCGGTGGAGGACGAAGCGAACCTGGACCGGTGGGAGGGCACCGAGCTGGGGGTGCACCGCAAGATCCGCACCCGCGTGACCACCGCCGACGGCCCGGTGATGGTGTGGCTGTACGTGATCGACGGCTACGAAGGCGGACTGCCCTCGGCACGGTACATCGGGGTGATCGCCGACGCCGCCGAAGTGGCCGGCGCACCCGCCGAGTACGTCCAGCGCCTCCGACTGCACGAGGCACGCAACGTGGGCCCGGGCCCCGACGAACCGATGGACAACCAGCGCTAGCCGACCTGCCCGGGCGGTCCCCGTGACCACCCAGGCCCCGCCCCCACGGCGGGCCCAGTATGAAATTTTCAAACAACACATCGCGCCGGGACACCTTCCCGACACTTACTCAGAGCGCCTCACGCGGCGCTGGCCGATAACGTCAAGGTCCGTCGCGCATTCGACCGGATCGGTTCACGACGGCGCTCCGGATGCTCCGGATCGGCCGGCGGCACGAACCACGGCTGGCGATCGCGGCCGATGAACACTTCCCACCCACCGTGATGAATCACGGTGTGGTGTCGGCGGCAGAGCAGGACACCGTTGTCCAGACTCGTCACGCCGCCGTGCTCCCAATGCTCCACGTGGTGCCCGTCGCACCACGACGGCGGCACCCCGCAACCGGGAAAGGCGCAACCACGGTCCCGCAGGACCAGCGCCTTGCGGATACCGGGGGTGAACAGTCGCTTCTCGCGGCCGACGTTCAGCGGCACACCGTTGTCGTCGAGCAGCGCCAAGGCGACGGACGCCTCGCACATGATCAGCTCCGCCGTGCGCGCCGAGATGGGTCCACCGAACCCGAGCCACGGCACGGCGGTGCTGTCCTCGGCAGTGCCGTCATCGGACATCCGGATTGAAATCGTCTGTCCCGCAACCGAATCGAGTACCTGCCCGTTCATCACCACCGCCGCGGGCACCGACAAGGTGACGTGCGGCAACACTCCTCCCGACTCGGGCCGCTCGGAATGAGACAGATACGTGCGCACCACCTGCGCCATCGCATCCGCACGCCGCCGCTTGGCCGACCGCCGATCCGCAGAGCCGTCGGGCTCGGGCACGGGCCGCGTGAGCGGATCCAATGCCGCGCTGAGTTCCTCGCCTGCCACGATGTCGAAGTCGATCGTCACCGCCACCCGACCGTCATCGGTCCGATTCAGCGTCATCTCGTTCAGATCGTCACGCTCAGCGACCGGAACGTACCCGCCCGAAGCATCGGCGTCGTCCTCGACCGGCGCCAACTTGATCGCCCACGCACGCGCGGACTCTCTCACCCGCGCCGGCGAAGTCTGAACCAGCAATGAATGCACGATCTTCCGACGATCCTCGTCGGACGGTTCCACCCGACCGGCGACGTGCCCGAGACCGGCCGCCACGGCGTCGCCGTGCTCCGCCGACACCGCCCCATCACGCAATCCGCGAATGGCTGGCACAAGGTTCTCGTCGGAGATCGCCTGCCCGAGCCGCGCGGCGCGGTAGGCCACCGCCGGCGCCGCACCGAGCTCGGCAAGGATCGCCGCACCCGACCGCACATGCTTCCGGACCGGCAGGCCCACGCGTTCGATCGCGGCGCACGTCGCGGCCACCGAGTAGTCGGTGACATTGCGCAACCGCAGAACCGCCGCGGCTACCGCCAGGAGTTCCCGGTCGTCGTCGACCGCCCGCGCCCGAGCCAGGAACTGCCCCAGATTCGCCGGCGTATCAATGTCGGTACCGACGGGGATTGTGAGGTCATCGCTCATCAGATCGGCGAAGGCGGTGAGAGTTGTCGCGTCCATGACGCACTCCTCAGGTCATGAGAAGCCAATAGCGAAGGAACCGGTCGAGCCGCGTGACGATCGGTCACCCGGCCACTCATGTTCCGAGAGTTCTGTGGGCGAGTCCGGGACGGTTCATCCCCTCTCGCCTACTACTATGATACACCTCACATGGGCTAAGCACAATAGTTCGATTCACATTCTTCACACTGAAGTTTCACCCCACCGCACCGGTGCTGCTCAACCCCCGGACGACGGTGCGTTATGGCTTGCGGCGGTGCGGTCTCGGTTGTTCCGGGGACGGGTACTGGTGCGTCGGGATCCGGACGGGGAGGTTCGGCCTTGGCTGTGCCGCGGCAGGCCCATCGCCCTCACTTTCTCGTGCACGCGGATCGAGCCGTGATCGACCGGCGGGGGCGCCGACTGGCTCCGGGGTGCAACGACGGCACTGTGGCGCTCCACGACGGCGATATGACGCCGTGGATCGCTGAGTTGCCGTCGTCGAACCGACAAGGATGCGAGACCGACGAGTTCGCCCATGGCGACCGAACCGGGAAGAGTACGAAGCCGACCACCGTTCTCGGCGGTCGGCTACGCGTGCCGCTCAGAGCAGCGGCGGTTCCGGCTCCAGTTCACCCTGCAGGACAGTGCCGGCGAGCGTTGCGATGCCGATCGCAATGGCGCGTTCGTCGAGGTTGAAGTCCGGCTGGTGCAGGTCGCCGCGTGGTCCGGTTCCCGACCACACGCCCAGGCGGGCCATCGCCCCCGGCGCGTGCTGCAGGTACCAGGCGAAGTCCTCACCGCCCGCCGACTGCGGGGTGTCCACCTCGGTGGCCGGATCGATGGCGCCCACCGCGCGACGCAGCATGGCGACGCTGTCCTCGTCGTTGACCACCGGCGGGACGCCGCGCACGTAGTTCAGGTCGTAGCTCACCCCGAGCGGCGCGACGAGCTCGCCGACGATGCTGCGCACCAACGGCTCCATTTCGTCCCACACCGACTGGTCGCCGGTGCGGACGGTGCCGCGCAGTCGCCCTTCTTGCGGAATGGCATTGGGTGCGTCACCGGAATGCGCTGCGCCCCAACCCATCACGGTGCCCGAACGGGGGTCCACCCGACGGGCGAGCACACCGGGCAGTCCGGTGATGAGGGCCCCCATCGCATAGACCAGGTCACCGGTCAGGTGCGGCCGCGAGGTGTGGCCGCCTGGCCCGCGCAGGTGCACCTCGATGCGGTCGGCCGCCGACGTCAGGGCGCCGGCGCGCAGGCCGACGGTGCCCACCGGCAGGTGCGGATCGCAGTGCAGCGCAAAGATTCTCGCCAGCCCGTCCATCACGCCGGCGTCGATCGCGTCCAGCGCGCCGCCGGGCATGATCTCCTCGGCCGCCTGGAACAGCAGCCGCACGCCGAACGGCAGATCCTCGAGGTCGGCGAGCAGGCAGCCCACACCCATCAGGATCGCGGTGTGCGCGTCGTGCCCGCAGGCGTGCGAGACTCCCTCCACCTGCGAGGCGAAGGGCAGACCGGTCTGCTCGGTCACCGGCAGGGCGTCCAGATCGGCCCGCAGACCGATGCGCGGGCGATCCGTGGGACCGAAGTCGCAGACCACACCGGTGCCCTTGGGCAACACCACCGGCGACAGCCCGGCCGCCGTGAGCACCTCGACCACCTTCGCGGTGGTCGCGAACTCGGCCATCGACAGCTCCGGCGCCGCGTGAATCTCGCGGCGCCACGCGATCACCCGGTCCAGGTTCGCGTCGAGCCAGTCACTGATCGCCGGAAACATCAGAGCAGCGTGGGAGGCGTGGGGGTGTTGAGATCCTCCAGCAGCGGAAGACGCAGGCCGCGCTTGATCGTCGACAGGTTGTCGGACACCAGGCCGGCACGCTCACGCGCGATGTCCCGAGCCCGCTCGACCAGTGCCTCCGCGTCCGCGGCCTCTTCCACGATGCCGGCACGCACGGCGTCGTCGCCGCCGTACCGGCGGCTGGTCAGCATGGCCTCGGTCGCGGTGGCATCCGGCGTGCGCGTGCGGATCAGCGCCGCCATGCCGCGGGTGAACGGCATGTTCAGCGCTGCCTCGGGCAGCGACCAGAAGCCGCGCTCGGTACGCATGATGCGGTGGTCCGCGCACAGCGCGAGCATCGCGCCGCCGCCGAAGGCGTGGCCGTTGATCGCGGCGATGCTCGGCACCGGCAGGGTCAGGATCCGGACGTACAGCTGATGGATGCGGTCCAGGTAGCCGGGCAGTTCGGCGAAGTTCGCGGCGATGAAGTCGGTGTCCAGGCCGTTGGAAAAGAACTTCCCGGTGGCCGTCAGCACGATCGGCTTGCCCGCAGCCACTGCCTCGTCGAGCACCCGATCCATCTCGTCGAGCCAGCTGAGCGTGAACCGGTTCTCCGGATTGGTCTCGTCGAGTTCGCGTCCGGGCGCGCCCAGGTAGACCTCGGCGGCGTCATCGTGCAGGGAGAAATACGGCATGGCGAAGACTCTATCGCCCGGCACTAGGGTGAGCACTATGGATCCCACCCTCGACGCCGACGCCGCCGCGGTCGCCGCGGCGGCCTATATCGCCGCGCACACCGATTGCCGCCGACACGACGTCGCGGTGGTCCTCGGCTCGGGCTGGGCGCCCGCAGCCGACGAGTTCGGTCTACCGCTCGCCGAACTGCCGATGACGTTGATCCCCGGCTTCACCGTCCCGTCCGCCCAGGGGCACAGCGGATCGGTGCGCTCGGTGCGGATCGGCAGCTCCCGCGTGCTGATCATGGCCGGCCGGGTGCACGCCTACGAGGGCCACCACCTGTCCCGGGTGGTCCATCCGATCCGGACGGCCGCTGCCGCCGGTGTCCGCACCGTGATCCTGACCAATGCCGCGGGCGGCATCGCCGACGGCCTCGACGTGGGTCAACCGGTCCTGATCGCCGATCAGCTGAACCTGACCGGCCGCTCTCCGCTACACGGGGCCCAGTTCGTGAACATGGTGGACGCCTATTCCCCCGCACTGCGCACGCTGGCTCGCGACGTGGACCCGTCCCTGCGCGAGGGCGTCTACGCCGGCCTGCCCGGACCGCAGTACGAGACCCCCGCCGAGATCACCATGCTCAAGACCATCGGTGCCGACCTGGTGGGCATGTCGACGGTGCACGAGACCATCGCCGCCCGCGCCGCCGGACTCGACGTGCTGGGCGTGTCGTTGGTGACCAACCTGGCCGCCGGGATCACCGGGGAGCCGCTGGCGCACTCGGAGGTGCTCGAGGTGGGCCGGGCCTCCGCGACCCGGATGGGCACACTGCTCGCCGAGGTCGTGACCGCCCTCGACCGCCGGTGAGCCTGCGCTTCGGCACCGCCGGGCTCCGCGGTCCCGTCCGCGAGGGCCCGGACGGCATGAACGTCGACACCGTCACCCGCGCCACCGCCGGCCTCGCCGACTGGCTGGTGCGGCAGGGTGAACGCGGCGCCATCGTCGTCGTGGGCCGCGACGCTCGACACGGCTCGGCCGAGTTCTTCACCGCCGCCACCGAGGTCCTCGCCGCGGCCGGATTCGACGTCGTCGCACTCGACGAGCCCGGCCCCACGCCGCTGGTGGCCTTCGCCACCCGGCGCCTCGACGCCGCGGCCGGGGTGATGATCACCGCCTCACACAATCCGGCCGGCGACAACGGCTACAAGGTCTACGTCCGCGGCGGCGCGCAGCTACTCTCCCCCGCCGACCGGGAGATCGAAGCCGCCATCACCGCCGCGCCGCCCGCGCCCGCGGTACCGCGCCGCCACCTCGCGGCCGACCCGCGCGGCGCCGGGATCGTCGCCGCCTACCTGGCGCGCCTGGACGAGCGATTCGAGCCGCGCCCGACCGGCACGGTCCGGATCGTGCTCACCGCGATGCACGGGGTGGGCGGCCGATTGGCCGTGGATGCCCTGGCGCGGCACGGCTTCCACGACGTCCACGTGGTGGCCGAACAGTTCGCACCCGACCCGGACTTTCCCACCGTCGCCTTCCCCAACCCGGAGGAGCCCGGCGCGACCGACCTGCTGCTGGCCCTCGCGGCCGACCGCGGCGCCGACCTTGCGCTGGCGCTGGACCCGGACGCCGATCGGTGCGCCGTCGGGATGCGCGGAGACGACGGCCGCTGGCGCATGCTGACCGGCGACGAGACCGGTGCACTCCTCGGCGATGCCGCGCTCGACGAATGGCCGGTCGGCGCCGAACCGCCGGTGGTGGCCTCGTCGATCGTCTCGGGCACCCTGCTGCACACCCTGGCGACCGCGCGCGGCGCGCGCTCGGTGCGCACCCTCACGGGCTTCAAGTGGCTCGTCCGCGCCGGCGAGCCCCTGCTCTACGCCTACGAGGAGGCACTCGGGCACTGCGTGGATCCCGTGGCGGTCCGGGACAAGGACGGCATCAGCGCCGCCGTCGCCCTCGCCCGGCTGGCCGCCGCGAAGGGCGATCTGGCGGCGACGCTCGAGGAGCTGATGACCCGGCACGGGCGCCACCTGACCGCCCAGCGCAGCCTGCGCGTGGACGATCTGAACCAGATCGGCGCCGTGATGGACCACCTGCGGACGGATCCGCCGACCTCGCTGGCCGGGATCGGGGTGATCGCCGCCGACCTGTCCACCGCGCCGACCGGTCCGCGCACCGACGCCGTCGAACTGACCGGCCGCGACGAGGCCGGAATCGCCCTGCGCATCGTGGCGCGCCCCAGCGGCACCGAGCCGAAACTGAAGTACTATGCGCAGGTCAGCGCCCCGGCCGGCGCGGACCTCGAAGCCGGCGCGCTGGAGACGATTCTGGTCCGGGCCCTCGCCGAACTGCCCGGCCACCCCCGAAGGGAACCACCGCCATGACCTACCCCGAGTACGGCGGACAGCCAGATCCCCGTCACGAGCCGACCCAGTACGGCCAACCCCAATACGACCCGTCCCTGTACGGGCAGCCCCAATACGGCCAACCCGAGTACGGCCAGCCCCAGTACGGGCAACCCGAGTACGGACAGTCCCAATACGGGGCCTACCCGCCGCCCGCGCCGCCGAACCGCGGGCCGCAGATCATCGCGGTGGTGGCCGCGGTGATCGCGCTGGCCGCCGTCGCCGCCGTCGTGCTGCTGTTCGTCAATTCTCGCGGCGACGACAGCGACACCGCCGACGGCGGCGAGACCGTGGTGACCCAGTACGTCTCCACCCCGCCGACGGCCGACGACGACGCCCAGGTCAGGCAGGCGCCCGCGCCGGCCCCGGCGACGCCCTCGTCGTCGACGCCGCAACTACCCGTGCCGTCCGTGCCCGGCACCGGCGTCCACGGCTTCGCCGGCGGCCCCACCTGCGATGACAACGCCGATCCCCTCGTCTTCGTCGGATACAGCAGCCGGTCCAAGGTCATCATCTGCCAGGTGGGTCAGCAGACCGGTCGCTACTACTACAAGGGCCTCGCCGACGGAAACTCCCGCCACGTGGACTTCCCGACGCGTTCGGGCAACACGTTCACCGCGACCAACGGCAACGTCTCGTACATCGTCTCGCCCGCCTCACTGGTCATCACCGAGAACGGCCGGGTGCTGACCACCGAGCCGATGCTGTCCGCCTGGGTGAACTGACCGCGCGCGAACCCCGCCTCCCGACTCAGAAGTTTCGGGGGCCGAACAGTCGGTCGCCGGCGTCGCCGAGGCCCGGCACGATGAACGAGGCCTCGTTGAGCCCGTCGTCGAGGCCGCCGATCACCAGGCGCGGCGCATGCGGCGACGCCGTCAGCGCCGCGATGCCCTCCGGCGCGGCGACGACGCAGACCGCGGTCACGTCGGTGGCGCCCCGCGCGGCCAACACGTCCAGGGTGTGCAGCATCGATCCGGCCGTGGCCAGCATCGGGTCGAGGACGAAGACCGGCCAGCCGGACAGATCCTCCGGCAGCGACACCAGATACTCCCGCGGGAGCGCGGTGTGCTCGTCGCGCGCGATGCCGACGAACCCGATCTGCGCCTCGGGCACCGCGGCGGTGGCGGCCGGGAGCATGCCCAGTCCGGCGCGCAGCACCGGAACCATCAGCGGGGTCTGCGCCAACACCGCGCCCGGGCACGGACCGATCGGCGTGCGCACCACCACGTCGTCGACCGGCTGATCGGCCATCGCCTCGTAGATGAGCATGCCGGTGAGCTGGGTCAACAGCTCGCGGAACCCCGCGCTGGAAGTGTGCTCGTCGCGCAGTCGGGTCAGGCGGGAACGCACCAACGGGTGATCCACGATGCGCATGTCCAGCGAGTCAGTGCTCATGCCCGCCAAGCCTAATCGCCCCGCAACGCCACGCCGCGCCGCAACTGTGGAACCGGACGACGCCGCGCAGCGTCTAAAGATCATGAAACCTGTCGCAGTCACCGAATCCGCGTTACCCGCCATCGCCGGACGGCAGAGCACCGCCGCCGGGATCGTCGCCGATCGAGCCGTCGCCGAGCGGCTCGACACCGCAGCACTGGCACCCACCTTCGGCCTCATCGGCGCCCCCTTCCTGGGTGCCCTCGGCGCCGCCATGAATGCGCGCGCCGCCCGGCTCGACGCGCTGGCCGGAACGCACACCGGCCAGGCCGCCGCCACGCTCGCCGGGGCCGCCGCCTACGGCGCCGCGGACGCGGCAGGCGCGGCGGGGATGTCGGCGTGATGTTCGACTTCTTGATCGCCCCGCTGCGCATGCTGATCGCCGCGCTCGGCACCGGCGACCTACCCGCGGGCGGCCCCACCACCACCCTGACCGCAACCCGCACCGCCCTCGACGGCGCCGCCGACCTGACCCGCGGGGCCGCTCGCCAGGCCACCGCCGACTGGACCGGCAGCGGCGGCACCGCCGCCGCCGCGCGGGCCTCGGCGACCGCGACGGCAGAAGGCACCGAGGGCGCAGCGGGAGCCGACATCGCCGCCGTGGTGCAGACCGCCGCCGGTCGGGTCAAGCAGGCCAACACCGAACTCAATCGCCTCGCCGACAGCTTCGTCGCGGCGGCGTCGGCCGCGGCACCCACGCTGACACCCGCGGCGTTGGCCGTCCTGATTCCGTTGGCGGCCGACCACCTGGGCCGCGGACTGGCCACGGTCGCCCGTACCCAGGGCCAGCTGGCCGCCGACGCCAAGGGTCTGGGCCGGATCACCGCCCCGGACCAGACCACCGTCGGACTCACCGACACCGCGGCACCGGGGCGAGTGCCGATCACCCTGCCCGACGGTTCGGTGGCCTACGCGCCCAATCAGCGAGCCGCCACCGCGGTGCGCGCCGCACTCAGCCAGCGCGGCGTGCCGTACGTCTGGGGCGGGACCACCACCGCCGGTTTCGACTGCAGCGGCTTCACCCAGTGGGCCTACCGGCAGGCCGGTCTCGAACTGCCCAGGCTGGCCCAAGACCAGGACACCGCCGGTTTCCAGGTGTCCCAATCGCAGCTGCAGCCGGGCGATCTCGCCGTGTGGAGCGGCCACGTGGCGATGTACATCGGCAACGGCCAGATGGTGGAGACCGGGGGCGATCCGGTCGGGGTGACCGCCCTGCGCACCACAAACGCCGACCAGAGTTTCGAGGGCTTCTACCGGCCCCGGTAGGCTCAGGCCCATGGCCGGAGACATTGTCCCCATTGAGCTCGGATTGACCGAGGGGAACCTATTCACACTGTGGGCTCCTCGCTGGCGCGAGGGCGACGACGAGTGGGAGGCATTCCTGGGACTGGAGGACGACCTCTACGGGTTCGACTCCGTCGCCGCGCTGGCCGCATTCGTGCGCACCGACGACGAGAACGACCTCGCCGATCACCCGCAGTGGTCGACGATCACCGAACTGCAGGCCGAGGAACTCATCCCGGACTCCAAGCACAGCTACGACCTGATCGGCGTCCCCGAACTGGCCGCCGAGGACCCGCGCGGCGCGGTCATCGCCGAACTCGAAGACGCGCTGGAGATCACCCGCATCATCGGTGAGGTCTGCGAGCTCGCCCCGATCACCAAGTTCTTCACCGCGAACCCGATCCTGGGTGCGGTCACCGTCGGCACCGAGAACTTCCAGGGCCGCGACGGCGTGGACCTGTGGGTGCGTATCGGCCGTCTCATCGCCAAGCACTGGGACGATGTGATCGACGCGCTCGACGACGTCGTGACCGTCCCCGAGGTCGACGCCGCAGCACTGAGCATCGCCGAGGGCGAACTGGCCGCCGCCGCCTCCGCCGAGGACGAGGACGAGCCGGAGTTCGATCCGGTCGACCCCCTCGACGACGAGGACGACACCGACTCGGACGACGATGAAGACGACGACGATGACGACGTCGACGAGGGCTTCTGGGGCGAGGTCGGCATCGACCCGATCCGCATCTACACCGACACCGGCGAGTACCTGACGCTGCGCTGCTACCTCGGCGACGACGCGGTCTTCCTCGGTGCCAAGGGCACCATCTACGGCTTCACCTCCGAGCGCGCGTTGACGCGCTACCTGGCCGAGCACAACGATCACGACCTGGCGCGCGTGTCGACCTACGGCGAGGTGCAGTCGATGGCCAACGCCGGCGAGCTGACCTACGACGTGCTGACCGAGAACGTGTACGCCCTCCCCGGTCTGGACGAGGACATCCTCGACGGACCGCGCCGCGTGGACTCCAAGCAGCTCGACCTCGCGGTGGAATTGCTGTCCGACGCAGCCGATTTCGCCGACCTCGACACCGTCGACGAGGCGCTGGGCACCACCACCCCGCTGGGCTGGTTCGTCGACTACACCATCAAGCCCGACCCCAACCGGCTGGCGCCGTCGGGCCCGTTCGACAACGAGTCGGAGGCCTGGCGCGCCCTGGTCAACGACTTCGAGGAACGCCTCATCCGACGCGGCTGACCCCGACCGATCACACACCGACCGATCACACCGGACGAACGCACCCCGGGGGTTGCCGCCCCCGGGGAGGTCAGCCGAGCAGGACCGCGTAGCCCGGCTTGATCACCTCGTCGATCAACGCCAGCCGCTCGTCGAAGTGCAGGAACGCCGACTTCATGGCGTTGACCGTGAACCGCTGGAAGTCGGCCCAGCCGTAGCCGAACGCCTCGTGCAGGAGCAGGAACTCCCGACTCATCGTGGTGTTGCTCATCAACCGGTTGTCGGTGTTCACGGTGACCCGGAAGCGTAGGCGCGCAAGCACATTGAACGGATGCTCGGCGATCGAGGCCACCGCCCCGGTCTGCACGTTGCTGCTCGGACACAGCTCCAGCGGAATCCGCTTGTCGCGCACGTAGTTCGCGATCGGTCCGAGCCGCGCGCCCGGATAGTCGTGGTCGGCGGGTCTGGCACCGGACGCGAGGGTGATGTCGTCGATCACGCGGACCCCGTGCCCGAGACGATCGGTGCCGCAGAAGGCGACGGCCTCGTGGATCGACGGCAACCCGAAGGCCTCGCCCGCGTGAATGGTGAAGTGCGAGTTCTGCCCCCGCAGATATTCGAACGCATCCAGGTGCCGCGAGGGCGGGTTGCCCGCCTCGGCCCCGGCGATGTCGAAACCCACCACCCCGCGGTCGCGGTACCGCACCGCCAGCTCGGCGATCTCCCGGGACCGTGCCGCATGGCGCATCGCCGTGACCAGCGTGCGCACGATGATCGGTCGCCCCTCCGCCGCCGCTTCGGCCGAGCCGTCGGCGAAGCCGCGCAAGACCGCCTCGACCACCTCGTCCAAGGACAGACCGCGTTCGGTGTGCAGTTCCGGCGCGAATCGGACCTCGGCGTAGATCACCCCGTCGGCCGCGAGGTCGAGCGCGCATTCGCGGGCCACCCGGGTCAGCGCCGACGCCGTCTGCATCACCGCGACCGTGTGCGCGAAGGTCTCCAGGTAGCGCTCCAACGAGCCGGAGTCGGCCGCCGTCGCGAACCAGTGCCCGAGCGCCTCCGCGGTGTCCGCGGGCAGCCGGTCGTACCCCACTTCCCGCGCGAGGTCGAGCACCGTACTCGGGCGCAGTCCGCCGTCGAGGTGATCGTGCAGCAGCACCTTCGGCGCCAGCCGGAAGTCGTCGAGCGTGAAGGTCATGTGCCCCACCGTAGTACCGCTGCCGTGCGCGGTCGCGGTCGTCGATCAGGTCCGGGCATGATGTTCACATGAGCGATTCCGACGCGTGGCGCCCTGTTCCTCCCGAGGACTCCGTTCCGCCCGAGGGCCCTGTTTCTCCCGAGGGCTCCATTCCTCCCGAAGGCGCCGGTCCGCAGCAGCGACCCGACGACGCGGTGCCGGAACAGGCCAACCCGTACGCGGACGACCCGCACACCGCACCTCCCTACAGCGCAGATCCCTACAGCGCAGATCCCTACAGCGCAGATCCGTACCGGGCCGATCCATTTGCGGCCAACCCGTACGCACAGCAGTACGCTCCGGCGGGGCCCACCCTGGTGCCCGCGTCACCGTCGCTCTCGAACGCCTTCTCCTGGGCCTGGCGCAAGTTCTCCGCCTCCGCCGGCGTCATCATCGGCGCGGCCGCGCTGTGGGCTCTCCTGCTCGTCGCTCTCTTCGTCGTCGGGTCGATCGCGCTCACCATGGTGCTGTTCGCCGGGTTCAGTGTGAACGACGACTGGCTCACCGGCGGCCAGGCCGCCAGCACCGCCGTCGGCATCACCCTGGCGATCGTGATCACCGTGCTGGCCACCGTCGTGATGGCGCTCGCCCTGTCGTGCTGGCTCAACGCGATGATCATCATCGCCGACGGACGACGCCCCGAACTCGCCGACTTCGCCCGGCCCGTGGCCCTCGGCCCGATCGTGGTGATCTCGCTGATCCTCGGAGTGGTGAACGGGGCGGCGAACGTGGTCTTCATCGACCTGCTCGGTATGGAGTGGCTGTCCTGGATCGTCGCCATCATCCTCGGCCTCTGCACCATGTGGATGGTCTATCAGGCCGCCGACGCCCGACTGCCCGTCGGTGACGCCCTCCGCAAGGGACTCGACCTCGCCGTCGCCAATCCCGGCACCACCCTGCTGGTCATGGTGATCACCGGCCTGCTCGCACTGGCCGGTCTGCTCGCCCTCGTCGTGGGTCTGCTCGTAGCGGTCCCGGTCGGTGTGCTGCTGACGCTCTACTACTTCCGCGCGCTGAGCGGCCGCCCCATCGCCGAGTGATTCGGGAGGCCCCGCCGGGTGAGCGCCACACTCGCTACCCTGGGGCCCGTGTCCACCGCAGCTCCCTCCCCCGCACGCACCAGTACTGCGATCGCCGGTTTCGAGAACTCCTTCGCTGCAGCGCTGGCGCCGCTCACCACGCCGTGGCGGGGCGCCGACGTTCCTGACCCCACGCTTCTCGTGGTGAACCACCACCTCGCCGAAGCGCTGGGCCTGGACTCCGCTGACCTGTGCACCGACGACGGTGTCGCAGTCCTCTCCGGCGCGGCCAGCCCGGCCGACGCCGTCCCGGTGGCCACGGCGTACGCCGGCCACCAGTTCGGCGGGTACGCGCCGCTCCTCGGCGACGGCCGGGCACTGCTGATCGGCGAACTCTCCGACGCCGAAGGGCGGCGCTGGGATCTACAGCTCAAGGGTTCGGGCCCCACACCGTTCTCCCGCGGCGGCGACGGCTTCGCCGTGGTCGGGCCCATGCTGCGCGAGTACCTCGTCAGCGAGGCCATGCACGCCCTCGGTATCCCCACCACCCGATCCTTGTCGGTGGTGGCCACCGGACGGAACGTCTACCGCGACGGCGCCGAACCCGGTGCGGTCCTGGCGCGCGTCGCCGCGAGCCACCTGCGGGTAGGAACCTTCGAACTGGCCGCACGCCACTCCGATCTCCTGGTCCCCCTTGCCGATTACGCCATCGCCCGGCACTACCCCGCGCTGGCCGAGCTCCCGGCCAGTGGTCCGGACAACCGCTACCTGGCCTTCCTGGGGGCGGTCGTCGAGCGGCAAGCCGCTCTGGTGGCGCAATGGATGCTCGTCGGATTCGTCCACGGCGTGATGAACACCGACAACACCACCATCTCCGGCGAGACCATCGACTACGGCCCCTGCGCCTTCCTCGACGCCTACGACGAAGACGCGGTCTTCAGCTCCATCGACCACGGCGGCCGGTACCGACTCGGCAACCAACCCAGCGCACTGAAGTGGAATCTCGCCCGCTTCGCCGAGACCTTGCTGTCGCTCCTGTCGCCCGTTCCCGACGACGCCATCACCGCGGCGACCAGCGCGCTGACGAGATTCGACGAGTCGTACGACCGACACTTCCGGGCCGGGATGGCCGCCAAACTCGGCCTCACCGATCCCGCCGTCGACCGGACGCTGATCGATGAGCTGCTGACGCTCATGCAGGACCACCGAGCCGACTGGACCGGAACCTTCCGCGCACTCGCCGAGGAACTGCGCGGTGATCCCGCACCCCTCGACGAGGTGCTCGCCCGCGACGTGAGCGCGCCGTGGCTGGCGCGCTGGCGGGCGGCGCTGTCCGGCCGGGGTGTGCCGGCCGGACAGATCGCCGACGAGATGGACCGCGTGAATCCCGTCTATATCCCCCGCAATCACCTGCTCGAAGCTGCGCTGCGCGCGGCCACCGCGGGAGATCTCGCCCCGTTCGAACGACTGCTGGACGCGGTGACCCACCCGTTCGATCGACGGACCGAGTGGAGCGACCTCGCCGGTCCGGCACCCGCATCGTTCAGCGCAGGATTCCAAACCTTCTGCGGCACCTGACGACCGCCCCGGCGAGCCGGAAGGTCTCGTTTTTAGCCGACGCGGCCGAGCACGCGCGAGGCCGGGAGGGCAGGCCGCTCGGCGGCGACGGCGAAGGCATCGGTCAACCGTCCGCGTGCCGCGGCGAACCGTGCCGCGTCGTCGGCGTGCAGCGTCAGCAGCGGCGCACCGGCGACGACGCGGTCGCCGAGTCCGGCGTGCCAGGTCACTCCGGCCCCGGCGGAGACCGCCGCGCCCGGCGTCGAACGACCGGCGCCCAGTTCCCAGGCGGCCTGCCCCACGGCGAGCGCGTCCAAGTCGGTCAGGAATCCCGACTCGGGCGCCGAGACGGTCTCGCTGTGGTGCGCGCGGGGCAGTGGCGCGTCCGGATCGCCGCCCTGCGCGGCGATCATCGCGCGCCAGGTGTCCATCGCGCTTCCGTCCGCCAGGTGGTCGGCCGGATCCACGTCCTCGTATCCGACGGCCGCGAGCATCTCGCGCGCCAGCGCCAGGGTCAGCTCCACCACGTCCGCGGGTCCGCCGCCGGCCAGCACCTCCACCGCCTCGGCCACCTCCAGCGCGTTACCGGCCGACCGGCCCAGCGGCGCGGACATGTCCGTCAGCAGCGCACTGGTGCGCACGCCGGCGTCGGCGCCGAGCTCCACCATGGTGGCGGCCAATTCATGCGCGCGCTCGTAGGTGGTCATGAAGGCACCGGAGCCCACCTTCACGTCGAGCACCAGTGCTCCGGTGCCCTCGGCGATTTTCTTGCTCATGATCGAGGCCGCGATCATCGGGATGGACGCGACGGTGCCGGTCACGTCGCGCAGCGCGTACAGCTTGCGGTCGGCCGGGGCCAGGTCGTCGGACGCGGCGCAGATCACCGCGCCCACCCGGGACAGTTGCTCGCGCAGTCGGTCCGGGCTCACCTGCGGCGACCACCCGGCGATCGCCTCCAGCTTGTCCAGCGTGCCGCCCGTGTGCCCGAGCCCGCGGCCGGACAGTTGCGGCACGGCGAGCCCGAACGAGGCGATCAGCGGCGTGAGCGGCAGGGTGATCTTGTCGCCCACTCCCCCGGTGGAGTGCTTGTCCACGGTGGCCAGCGCGCGCCCGTCCCGGCGCAGTCCGGACAGGTCCATGCGCGTGCCGGAGGCGATCATCGCCGCGGTCCAATCGGCGATCTCGCGCCGGCTCATGCCGCGCCACAGGATCGCCATCGCCAGCGCCGACATCTGCTCCGGCGCCACCGTGCCGGCGGTGAAGCCGGCCACCACGGCGTCGATCTGCGCCGTCGACAGCTCCCCGCCGTCCCGCTTGCGACCGATGATGCTGACCGGATCATTCATGGACGCCACGCTACCCACCGACGCAGCCCACCATCGCTCACGGTTCACCCCGTCGGTTTCGGTTCCCCCCGTCGATCCAGACCGACGGCGCGCACCGATTCGGGGGGTTACGAGCCGTCGCGCCGCGAGCGGTCGGCCGCGGCAGCCAGGTCCTCGGGCCCGAAGGCCTCCGGGAGCAGTTCGGCCAGCGCCCGCGGTCCGTGCACCGAGTCCACGATCAGGCCCGGGCCGCCGAATTCCAGCAGCACCTGACGGCATCGCCCGCACGGAGTCAGCACCCGACCGTCCCGGTCGCACACCGATATCGCCCGCAACGCGCCGAGGCCGCGGGAAACCGCCACCGAGACCAGCGCGACTTCCGCGCACACGCCGAGTCCGTATGAGACATTCTCCACATTGCAACCGGCGACGAGTTCACCTTCCGCGCTGATAGCGGCCGCGCCCACCGGAAAACCGGAGTACGGCGCATAGGCCCTGGTCATCACCTCGCGGGCCGCTTCGCGCAGGGCGTCGAAGTGAATTTCCGTCGTCATTTTCTCTCCCCTTATCCCAAATTCCGAAAGGTTAGGCAAACCTAATGCGCAGACCTGGTCTCGGTCACATTGTTACAAGGATTTATGACAACCCTCAGCATGGGTTTAAAGTCAGGAGTCATTGGGTCCTTGGTCCGCGCCTGCGTGCCCTCGGCCTGACTTCATCAGTTGACACTTTGGAGGCGTAGAACGCGATGAGCACCCCCACCGAGGTCGCACCGGATCCGGTGCGCAAACGCTCTCTTTACCGCGGAGACCCCGGCATGTGGGCCTGGGTGCTGCAGCGTATCACCGGCGTCACGATCTTCTTCTTCCTGTTTGTGCACGTGCTCGACACCGCGGTGATCCGCGTGAACCCGAACACGTACACCGAGATCATCGACACCTACAAGACCTGGTACATCGGGCTCATGGAGATCGGCCTGGTCTTCTGCCTGCTGTGGCACGCCCTCAACGGCATTCGCGTCATCCTGATCGACTTCTGGGGCAACGGACCCAAGTACCAGCGTCAGATGCTGTGGACCGTCGTCGGCGTCTTCGCCGTGGTCTTCACCGCCGCTGCCGTCCGCCTGCTGCAGCTGATCATCAGCCACGCGTTCTAAGGGAGCTGGGACATGACTATCGAAGCCAAAACCATCGCCACCGACTACGACCGTCCGGCGAGCCTTGACGCGCCCCGCGCCCCGCGCGCGCAGAGTCGTACGAACTTCGAGAAGTGGGCATGGCTGTTCATGCGCTTCTCCGGCATGCTCCTGGTGATCCTGGCCATCGGCCACGTCTTCATCATGCTCGCCTGGGACGACGGCGTGCACCGCATCGACGCGTCCTTCGTCGCCGCCCGCTGGAAGGAGCCGTTCTGGCAGGTCTGGGACCTGACCATGCTGTGGCTCGCTCAGCTGCACGGCGGCAACGGTCTGCGCACCGTCATCTCGGACTACTCGCGCAACGACCGCACCCGCTTCTGGCTCAACTCCCTCCTGGCGATCTCGATGATCCTGGTGCTGGTGCTCGGCACCTACGCGATCCTCACCTTCGGCAGCAGCTCCTAAGGAGAATTAGAAACTCATGCAGGAACATCGGTATGACGTCGTCATCGTCGGCGCGGGCGGTGCCGGAATGCGCGCGGCCATCGAGGCCGCTCCGCGTGCCCGCACCGCGGTGCTGACCAAGCTCTACCCGACCCGCAGCCACACCGGCGCGGCGCAGGGCGGCATGTGCGCCGCCCTCGCGAACGTCGAGGAAGACAACTGGGAGTGGCACACCTTCGACACCGTCAAGGGCGGCGACTACATCGTCGACCAGGACGCTGCCGAACTGATGGCCAAGGAGGCCATCGACGCGGTGCTCGACCTGGAGAAGATGGGGCTGCCGTTCAACCGCACCCCGGAAGGCCGCATCGATCAGCGTCGCTTCGGTGGTCACACCCGCGATCACGGTAAGGCTCCGGTGCGTCGCGCCTGCTACGCCGCCGACCGCACCGGCCACATGATCCTGCAGACGCTGTACCAGAACTGCGTCAAGCACGACGTCGAGTTCTACAACGAGTTCTACGCGCTCGACGTGAACATGACGACCGACGAGAACGGCGAGCCCGTCGCCAACGGCGTCGTCGCCTACGAGCTGGCCACCGGCGAGATCCACGTCTTCCACGCGAAGTCGATCATCTTCGCCACCGGCGGCTCGGGCCGCATGTACAAGGTGACCTCCAATGCGCACACCCTCACCGGTGACGGCATGGGCATCATCTTCCGCAAGGGCCTCCCGCTGGAGGACATGGAGTTCCACCAGTTCCACCCGACCGGCCTGGCCGGCCTCGGCATCCTCATCACCGAGGGTGTCCGCGGTGAGGGCGGCATCCTGCGCAACGCCGACGGCGAGCGCTTCATGGAGCGCTACGCCCCCACCATCAAGGACCTCGCCCCGCGCGACATCGTCGCCCGTTCGATGGTCCTGGAGGTCCTCGAGGGCCGCGGCGCCGGACCGAACAAGGACTACGTCCTCCTGGATGTCACGCACATCCCGGAGGAGACCCTGATGGCCAAGCTGCCGGACATCATGGAGTTCTCGCGCACCTACCTGGGCGTCGACCCGGTCACCGAGCTGGTCCCGGTCTACCCGACCTGCCACTACGTGATGGGCGGTATCCCGACCAACATCAACGGCCAGGTGCTGGCGAACAACACCCAGGTGGTCCACGGCCTGTACGCCGCCGGCGAGTGCGCGTGCGTCTCGGTGCACGGCGCCAACCGTCTGGGCACCAACTCGCTGCTGGACATCAACGTCTTCGGTCGTCGCGCCGGTATCGCCGCCGCCGAATACGCCAACGCCGCCGAGTTCACCGAACTCGAGGAGAACCCCTCCGCGCGCGTCGATGAGTGGATCGCGCTGATGCTCAGCGATCACGGCCACGAGAACGTCATGACGATCCGTACCGAGCTGCAGCAGACCATGAACGACAATGCCGCGGTGTTCCGGACCGAAGAGACGCTCAACCAGGCGCTCAAGGACGTGCGGGCCCTTAAGGCGCGCTACGAGCACGTCACCGTGACCGACAAGGGTAAGCGCTTCAACTCGGACCTCCTCGAGGCCATCGAGCTCGGCTTCCTGCTGGAGCTCGCGGAGGTCACCGTCGTCGGTGCGATCAACCGCAAGGAGACCCGCGGCGGTCACGCTCGCGAGGACTACCCGGACCGCGACGACGAGAACTTCATGGTTCACACGATGGCCTACAAGAAGGGCGACGGCCTGATCTCGGACATCGAGCTCGACTACAAGCCCGTCGTCCAGACCCGTTACAAGCCGATGGAGCGGAAGTACTGATGACTGTCACCGTCGAAAACAATGTCGCCTCTGTGCCTCCGGTGCCGCCGGAAGCCACCATGGTGACGCTGAAGATCTACCGTTTCAATCCGGAAAACCCGGATGCGCAGGGCTTCGAGAGCTTCCGCGTCCCGGCTCTCCCGTCGGACCGACTGCTGTCGCTGCTGCTGTACGTGAAGGGTTACCTGGACGGCACCCTCACCTTCCGACGCAGCTGTGCGCACGGCATCTGCGGCAGCGACGCGATGCGGATCAACGGCGTCAACCGCCTGGCCTGCAAGCTGCTGATGAAGGACCTGCTGCCCAAGGACCTCAGCAAAGAGATCACCATCACCATCGAGCCCATCAAGGGCCTGCCGGTGGAGAAGGATCTCGTGGTCGACATGGAGCCCTTCTTCGACGCTTTCCGCGCCGTGAAGCCGTTCCTGATCACCAGCGGCAACGAGCCCAGCCGCGAGTACATCCAGAGCCAGGCCGACCGCGCGCGCTTCGATGACACCACCAAGTGCATCCTGTGCGCCTGCTGCACCACAAGTTGCCCGGTGTTCTGGACCGAGGGCAGCTACTACGGCCCGGCCGCGATCGTGAACGCTCACCGCTTCATCTTCGACAGCCGTGACGAGGGCACCATCGAGCGTCTGGACATCCTGAACGACGCCGACGGTGTGTGGCGCTGCCGCACCACCTTCAACTGCACCGACGCCTGCCCGCGTGGCATCCAGGTGACGCAGGCGATCCAAGAGGTCAAGCGCGCCCTGATGTTCTCGCGCTAACAAGCCAACTCTGCAGCCCCGAGAAAGCCCCCGGTCCCGCCGACCGGGGGCTTTGTCGTCGGCTCCGAAATCCGGGCGGCTAGAATTTCACTCCAAATGCGCTCTTCATCACCTTCACGCCTGCTGTCCATCGCGGTCACCGTCGCCCTGGGCGGCGCGGTGCTCGCCGCGCCCGCCGTCGCCGACCCGCTGGGCCCCACTCCGACGGTGGTGCTGCCCACCGAGACCGCCCCCGAGGCCTGCCCGCACGCGGTCAACCCGCCGCCGCCCGTCGACGACTCCGAGACCGTCGCCCCCGGGCAGACCACCCCCACTCCCCTGGTGGTGCAGGACCCGCCGATCGGCGGGGACCGCCTCGGCGAGTGCGGGATCGTGGCCGACCCGGCCGCCGGTCCCACCCCCGCCGACCTGACCTCGCTGGGATGGTTGATCGCCGACCTGGACAGCGGTGCGGTGATCGCCGCGCAGGACCCGCACGGACGCTACCGACCGGCGTCGACCATCAAGGTGCTGCTGGCACTGGTGGCGCTGGAGCAACTGGATCTGGCCGCGCCGGTCACCGCGACCGTCAACGACTGGTCGATGGAAGGCGATGCGTGCGGCGTCGGGCCGGGCGGGCAGTACACCGTCCGGGACATCCTGACCGGGCTGCTCGTGGTCTCCGGCAACGACTGCGCCAACATGCTGGCCCGTGAGCTGGGCGGCTACGACGAGGCCCTGGCCAAGATGAACGCCAAGGCCAAGGAACTCGGCGTCCTGGACACCCGCGCGGCCTCCCCGTCCGGTCTCGACGCGGCCGGCATGTCCACCTCGCCCTACGATCTGGCGGTGATCTTCCGCGCCGCCATGGCCGATGAGAACTTCGCGGAGATGATCGGACTGTCGTCGTACAAGTTCCCCGGCTACCCGGCCCGCAAGGACGTCCCCGGCGATGAGGACCACCCCGCCTACCTGATGGGTACGTCGAACACCCTGCTGCGCGACGGGGTGCCCGGCATGACCGTGCTCGGCGGCAAGACCGGCTACACCGATGACGCGCTCAAGACCTTCGTCGGCGCCGTGGAGCAGGACGGTCGCACCCTGCTGATCGTGCAGATGGCCGGGCTCTCCGAGGGTGGCAACAGCTACCACGATCAGGCCGTCCGGATGCTCGACTACGGCTTCGCCGCCGATGGGTCCATCTCCGTCGGCACCCTGGACACCGGGGTCGCCGACTCCTCGTCCGGGGAGTCCGGACAGCAGCCGTGGGCGAGTTCCGGCACGGACGCGGCCGCGCTGGGTCCCCTGGAGCTGGTTCTGGTGGCGGTGCTGGGATTGACCGCGGCGTCGCTGGTGGTGCTGGCGGTCCGGCGACACCGCCGACGACGCTGAGCGCGCCTCAGCGGCCGCGCCGCATCCAGCCGTAGAGCCCGGCGGCGGCCGCCCCGAGCCCCGCCGCGGTCAGCAGCGCGCGCGCCTTGGGCGCCTCGGCCTGCTCGTACACCGGGGCCAAGACGACCGGTTCGCGCTCCTCGTCGTCGTTCTCCCGCGTGTAATCCACCAGCCGGTACTGTTCGTTGCTCGGATTCGCCGCGATCCACGCCGACGCGTACAGCACGATCTGCGAGGCGAGGAAGGCGAAGGCCAGCATGCCCAGGATTGGACCGAAAGCCGCACCCGCCGGGCTGCTGAGCACCGACCGCAGGTACAGCCCGCCGAGTTCCTTGAGCGCGGTGAACACCAGGGTGGTGACCAGCGCCGGCCAGAGCACCACCCGCACCGGAAGCTGGTGCCGGGGCAGCCGGGCCAACACCACGATGAACAGTCCCCAGGTGCCCAGCACCGCGATCACCTGGGACGCCAGGCGCAGCAGCGCGCTGAGATCGCCCAGCCCCAGCCAGTCGGTCACGGTGAGGGCGATGGGCCCGGTGGCCACCACGGTCAACGCGATGGTGAGCACGAAGACCAGGCCGAGTACGACGAACATGCCGAGGTCCTTGACCTTCGCCAGGATCGCGTTGGTGCTGGTGCGGCCGCCCCACATGTCGGTGAGCGCGGTGCGCACCAACCCCATCCAGCCGATGCCGGTGAGGGCGGCGCTGGCCAGACCGATCAGGCCGACCGCACCGCGCGAATCGATGGCCGAGGCGATGATGTCGCTGACCGTCTCGCCCAACTGGCCCGGCATCGCCTGGACCACCTGATCCACCAGGGTGTCCACCAACTCCGGACGGCTGGCCAGCACGAAGCCGGCGATCGAGAAGGTGACCATCAGGACGGGGACCAGCGCGAGGATCCCGGTGAAGGCGATGGCCGCCGCGTAGGTGCTGCCGCGACGCTCGCCGTAGCGGGTCAGCGTGGCGAGGAGGTGCTCCAGCCACGGCCACCGCGTCTTGGCATCTTCGAACAGCGCGACGGCGTGCGCCACGAGCTTTTTGATTCGCGCGACGATTGGTCCCATCGGCAACCGACGTTACCGCGTCGCGGGCTGAAAGCCGATCTTCTCGTACACCTCGGCGAGGGTCTTGGCCGCAGTGGTGCGCGCCTTGGCCGCACCGGCGGCGAGCACCTCGTGCAGCACCGCGCGATCGTCGAGCAGTTCCTCGACGCGTCCGCGCAGGGGCGTCACGAATTCGGTGAGGGCGTCAGCGGTGTCCACCTTGAGGTGGCCGTACTGCTTGCCGACGTAGCCCTCCACCAGTTCGTCGACCGAGCGACCGGTGAGTGCGGCCTGGATGGTCAGCAGATTGGAGACGCCCGGCTTCTCCTCGCGGTCGAAACGGATCTCGCTGCCGCTGTCGGTGACCGCCGAGCGAATCTTCTTGGCCGAACGCTTCGGGTCGTCGAGCAGGTTGATCAGCCCGGCGTCCGAATCGGCCGACTTGCTCATCTTGGCGGTGGGATTCTGCAGGTCGTAGATCTTGGCGTACTCGCTGACGATGCGGGCCTTGGGCACCACGAACGTCTCGCCGTAGCGCGAGTTGAAGCGCTGCGCGAGGTCGCGGGTCAGTTCCAGGTGCTGGCGCTGATCCTCCCCAACCGGCACCTCGTCGACGTCGAAGGCGACGATGTCGGCGGCCTGCAGGATCGGATAGGTGAACAGGCCGACGCTGGCCGATTCGAGGCCGCCCTTGGACGACTTGTCCTTGAACTGGGTCATCCGGCTGGCCTCACCGAAACCGGTCAGGCACTGCAGCACCCAGGTGAGCTGCGCGATCTCCGGGATGTGCGACTGGACGTAGATCGTCGAGCGCTCCGGGTCCACGCCGAGGGCCAGCAGCTGCGCCACACTGCGCAGGGTGCGTTCGCGCAGTTGCGCGGGGTCCTGCGGCATGGTGATCGCGTGCATGTCGGGGATGAAGTAGAACGCCTCGTCGAAGTCGTCCTGCAGGGCCACCCACTGTCGTACCGCACCCAGGTAGTTACCGAGGTGGAACGAGTCGCTGGTCGGCTGGATTCCGGACAGGACTCGGCGCGGCCGAGTGGTGGGAGTGGTCATGTCAGCCATTCTCGCAAACCCGTCAGCGCGCGAAACGAGCGGTCACCGGTGCGTGATCAGACCAGCGCAGGTCGTACGCGTCGGCCCGGTCCACCCACACCCGTTCGACGGCGCCGGCCAGCCCCGGGGTGGTCAGGTGGTAGTCGATGCGCCAGCCCGCGTCGTTGTCGAAGGCCTTCCCGCGCCACGACCACCAGGCGTAGGGGCCGGCTACGTCACCGTGGTGCTCACGCGCCACGTCGGTCCAGCCGGCGGCCAGCCGCTTGGCCACCCATTCGCGCTCGTGCGGCAGGAAACCCGCGTTCTTCAGGTTGCCCTTCCAATTCTTGATGTCGCGCTCGTCGGGGGCGATGTTCCAGTCGCCGGCCACCACCACGTTGCCGCCGGCGCCGAGCAGGTCGTCGAGGTAGGGGCCGAAGTCGTCGAGGAAACGCACCTTCTCGTCGTGCTTCTCGATGTCCTTGGGGTTCTCGGTGCGCGCGGCCCCGGACGGCACGTAGACGCTGGCCACGGTGATCGCCTCGGTGCCGCTGCCGAAGTCGGCCTCGAGGTAGCGGCCGAGTCCGTCGAACTCGTCGCTGCCGAAGCCGATGCGGACCGCGGCCGGCTCGGTCTTGGAGAGGACGCCGACGCCGGATCGCCCGGCCACCGACGACTCGGCCATGACCAGGTGCCAGCCCGCTTCCAGCGCCGGGGCCAGCGCGGTCCGCGCGATCTTCTCCGAGGCCCGGATCTCCTGCAGCAGGACCACGTCGGGGTCGGCCTCGGTCAGCCACGGCAGCATGCCGAGGTTGCGCTCGTTGCGCTGCTTCACCGCCGCCCGAACACCGTTGACGTTGACACTGGCGACGGTCATCGATGCGCTTTTCACAGCACAGCAGCCTATCGGGGAGCGGCTGACTCGACCCGGTCGGGGTTGGCCGACATGAGGCCGAAATGTCTTCCCATGAAAGGGACCATCACCGGTCACGGAAGAACAGAATTCGCCGACGCCGACCATTCGGCACGGGCGGCAGGGGTGTTCTGCGACCAACCCCTGGCCAACGGCACCACGACGACCATCACCTCGCCGCGTCGTGCACACGCATATCCCGGAGACCATCAATGAGATCGTCTGGGTGCGGGAATTCTTTCCCGGGTGGGCAGACTATCTGACCGCCGTGGCGCACGGTGCACACTTGACGGCCACCGAAACGACGCCGAGGGCCCCGGAGCGGCCGACGGCGCCCGTCAAGCAGCGGGCGCCGCCGGTACCGCTTCGGAGAGTCGGACCTCCGGTTCCTGCCTCGTCGAGGGCTCCGCGGGTTCGGCTGCCGGGTCGTCGGACAGTTCCGGGGACGGAATCTCCGCGTCGGCTACCGCGACCGACGGCCGGGAGGTCGACGGGCTCGGCACCGGCGCCGGCGCCGGAGTGAGCAGGGTGTTCGGCTCCGACGACGGCTCGTCGGCCGCCACGGCGACGAGATCCGGGGTGCGGGTCGACCCATCGGTGTCGACCCCGTCCCGCACCGCCTTCACGGATTCACCGACCCAATGCTCGACGAAGCGCAGCGGCATGGCCGCGATCGAGACGGCGCTGCCCACCAGTCCACCGAGGCCGCCCAGGACAGCGGGCAGATTCACCTCGCGCAGCCCGGTGACGATGTCGGAGAACAGCAGCGCGCTGGGGAGGTAGCCGCCGTAGCCGAGCTGCGGCAGCTCCGGCAGCAGTTTCAGCACCGGCGTCACCAGCGGTTGCAGGTCCGACAGGTTGGCGTGCGGAAAGAGCCCGTTCAGATTCGGCCGCAGGGCGAGGAAGTCGATCACCTCGCGCGGGGCCAGGCCGAGAGCGGCCCGCACCCGGTTCACCCCGTCCTGCCGGACACCGCTGAGCGCCGATTTCGCCGGAATCAGGCAGTCGACGGTGCCGGTGCCGCCCTGCGCCGCGACCGCAGGCGTCGCCGCGCACGTCCAGGTGTTCGCGTCGGTCACCGGCCGCCACATGCGCCACGGGTAGTACGCGTGCTTGGTGAAGTAGCCGAGTAGAGCGTCGAGCGCGCCGAGCGGATCGTGCAGCGGGTCCGGCATGTCGCAGATCGCGTCACCGGCCACGCAGAAGCTGACCACCGGAATGCTCCCGAAGCCGCCCTCGCGCGCCCCGCGCATCGTGAGCCCGGGGAGAAGCCCGAGGATCGACTGCTCGATGCCCCGCCCGCTCTCCGGACCGTCCCGGCGCGGGTCGGAGTACAGCTCGCCGCTCAGGCCTTCGTCGGTGATCCAGTACTCCTGCCCACCCGGGTCGACCACCTTCCGGTAGGTCACCCCGTCGACGGTCCGAGTCTGCGTCGACGTCGCGACCGCGTTGAGTACGTCGCCGGCGATGCGCGCGCCCTGGGAGTAGCCGACCACGGTGACGGGCTTGCCCGGGCATGCGGCCTGATACTCGGCGATGGCGGCCACCGTGGCCGCGGTGCCTCGACGGACATCGTCGTCGTAGCCGACGGAGCCGACCGGCCACAGTTCGGTGGGGAACTCGGGGGTGATCACCCGGTAGGCGCCGGCCCCGGCGTACGGACTGGCCGGATTGTCGGTGTTGTTGGCGTTCTTGCCCGTGTACCGCTGCTTGGCGCCGACCAGGTGGTTGGCCCCGACGTCGTTGGTGCCGGCGACGGCGATCAACGCCCCGCCGCCGCAGTCGGCCGGGTCGGCGTGCACCCCGCCGATCGCCGCGGGTATCGCCCCGGCGCCGATGACCGCCCCCGCGACGGTCACGACCACGGCCCGTCGCGCCCGCACCTGCCACCTCGACATCGTCATCGCGGTTCGCCCCCCGGCTGCTGGAATCTCGAGGCCGGACGGCCTCGGTGCCCATCTTCCGATGATCTGGGTCGCGGCGTAAGCACCCATTCGGGGGACTCGGCCCCGCATCCCGCCCCGCACCTGCGCGAATACCGGTTCTCGGCGCGCTTCCGGCGGTCCCTTACCAGAACTGTGCGCCCGGGACAGAGTTACGCTCACGGCGCTCCCTGGTGTTACCGGTGTCCTTCGATGGTGCTATATCCTGAGGCACAGGTCATGAGTGTCAGCGTCAAGCCCCGGCTCGCTGAACGGCAACCCTCCAACCGCGGTGGGGTGCTCCGGGTGATGACCTGGTCGTCACACACCGCGGCGACAAGCGCGGGTCCGAGGGTCGGACCCCTACCGGGCACCTGCCCGGCCGACCGAAAGAAAGTGATCTGACGTCTATGTCTGACGCCAACAAGTGGAGCTTCGAGACCCTTCAGGTGCACGCCGGGCAGACCGTCGGCGACACCAAGGCCCGGGCCTTGCCGATCTTCCAGACCACCTCCTTCGTCTTCGACGACACCGACCACGCCGCGAACCTGTTCGCCCTGGCCGAGCCGGGCAACATCTACACGCGCATCATGAACCCGACCCAGGACGCGGTCGAGCAGCGTCTGGCCGCCCTGGGCGGCGGCGTCGCCGCCCTCCTGCTGGCCTCCGGACAGGCCGCGACCACCTACGCGATCCAGAACATCGTCGAGAACGGCGGCCACGTCGTCTCCAGCCCGCGGATCTACGGCGGCACCTACAACCTCTTCGCGCACACGCTGCCGAAGTTCGGTATCCAGGTCTCGTTCGTCGAGAACCCGGACGACCCGGAGTCGTGGCGCGCGGCCATCCAGCCGAACACCCGCGCCGTCTTCGGTGAGTCGATCGCCAATCCGCACAACCAGATCCTGGACGTCGAGGCGATCGCCGAGGTCGCGCACAGCGCCGGCCTGCCGTTCATCGTCGACAACACCGTCGCGACGCCGTACCTGTTCAACCCGCTCGCCCACGGCGCCGACATCGTGGTGCACTCGGCCACCAAGTACATCGGCGGCCACGGCACCTCCATCGGCGGTGTCATCATCGACGGCGGCATCTTCGACTGGCGGGTCGAGCGCGACGGCGAGAGCCTGTTCCCGGGCTTCACCGTGCCCGACCCCAGCTACGGCGGCGTGGTGTACGCCGACCTCGGCGCCCCGGCCTACGCCCTCAAGGCGCGCGTGCAGTTGCTGCGTGACACCGGCTCGGCCATCTCGCCGTTCAACGCCTTCCTGCTGGCCCAGGGCATCGAGACCCTGAGCCTGCGCGTGGAGCGTCACGTGGCGAACGCACAGAAGGTGGCCGCGTACCTCGAGGCCCATCCGCAGGTCGAGTCGGTCACCTACGCCGGACTGGAGTCCTCGCCGTACTACGAGCTCGGCCAGAAGCTCATGCCGAAGGGCCAGGGTGCGGTGCTCGGCTTCGAGATCGTCGGCGGCAAGGAGTCCGGCCGCAAGTTCGTCGACTCGCTGGAACTGCACAGCCATGTCGCCAACATCGGCGACGTCCGCTCCCTGGTGATCCAGCCCGCCACCACCACCCACAGCCAGCTGAGCGACGAGGAGCTGACCGCCGCCGGCATCAGCCCCGGTCTGATCCGCTTGGCGGTGGGCATCGAGAACATCGACGACATCCTCGCCGACCTCGATACGGGCTTCGCGGCCGCTAAGGGCTAGGACACAGCAGCCGTGAATCGTCAGTCGAACGGAGTCGCGCCGTGTCGGTGAGTATCGACGCGACCACGACGATCAGCGACCCCGACTGGACCAGTGGTCCGGACGGGTCGCTGGTCGACGTCTCGATCGGCGACCTCGAGCTGGAGTCGGGGCGGCGGCTCGCGGACGTGACCGTCAACTTTCAGCGCTGGGGCACCCCCAACGCACGACGGGACAACATCGTCCTCGCACTGCACGCCCTGACCGGTAATTCTCACGTCACCGGCCCGCCGGACGACCGTTTCTCGATGGTCGGCTGGTGGGACGGGCTGGTGGGTCCGGGGCAAGCCGTCGACACCGATGAATGGTGCGTCGTCGCCCCGAATGCGATCGGCGGCTGTTTCGGGTCCACCGGTCCGGGCAGCATCGCACCGGACGGTGAGCCGTGGGGCTCCCGTTTCCCGCGGCTGACCGTCCGCGATCTGGTCGCCGCCGAACTCCGGGCCTTCGAGTCCCTGGGCATCACGCGCTTCGCGGCGGTGACCGGCGGCTCCATGGGCGGTGCCCGGGCGCTGGAATGGCTCGTCTCGCACCCAGAGCGGTGCGATTCCGGGCTGGTGCTCGCGGTGGGTGCCCGCGCCTCGGCAGACCAGATCGGCACGCAGACCACGCAGATCGCTGCCATCACCGCCGATCCCGACTGGCAGGGCGGCGACTACTACGGCTCCGGTCGCGCACCGATGACCGGTATGGGCATCGCCCGCCGCATCGCGCACCTCTGCTACCGCAGCGACGGCGAACTCGACGAGCGCTTCGAGAACAAGCCCCAGGGCGACGAGAAACCGCTGCTCGACGGCCGGTACGCCGTCGCCAGCTACCTCGAATACCAGGCCGACAAACTCAAGCGGCGGTTCGATCCGGGGGCCTACGTGGCCCTCACCGACGTCCTCAACAGCCACGACATCGGGCGCGGACGCGGCGGTGTGGCCGCTGCCCTCAACTCCTGCACCGTGCCGACCATCGTCGTGGGCATCGACTCCGACCGGCTGTACCCGCTGTATCAGCAGGCGGAGCTGGCCGCCGAGCTGGGCAACTGCGTCGACGGCTTACAGGTGGTCCACTCCACCGCCGGTCACGACGGCTTCCTCACGGAGCGTGAGCCGATCGGTGAGCTTCTGGCGCGCACCATGGATGTGGCGCGGCGACAGCGCGACGCCGACCCCGCCTGACGCTGGCGCTGTCGAGGAGGCCCACCCGCGCACCCATCCGGTGCGCTGCGGACTCCGAATAGCTCTCGACAGAAAGGGCTCTTTTGTGATCGACATGCAGCGCAACGTACCCACCGCGGCACCCCCGGCAGCGGTCTTCGAATACCTCGCCGACTTCCGCAACACTGAGCAGTGGGATCCCGGCACCATCCGTACGGTGCGGACCACCGGCGACGGCGGGGTCGGCACCCGCTACGCCAACACCTCCGAGTTCATGGGGCGCACCAGCGAGCTGACCTACGAGGTGATCGACCTGGTCCCGGGCCGGTCGATCCGGCTCCGGGGCGAGAACCACGCCCTCATCGCCCACGACACCATCAGCGTGGCCGAGCGCGGTGACGGCTCGGTGGTCACCTACCACGTGCAGTTCGACTTCCAGGGCCGACTGCGCTGGGCCGAGCCGCTCCTGCGCCTGGGTGTGCGCCGGCTGCTCGACAAGGGCGCGACGAGCATGAGCCGGGCGTTGGCCCGCCTCTGATCCTCATCGCCCGTCCAGATCGAGGTGAGGAGAAGCGATGACTGAGACCGAAGCCACCGGACTGCGGGTGTTGGTCACCGGCGCCACCGGATACATCGGCGGCCGTCTGGCGCCGCGGCTGCTCGCGGCCGGGCACCGGGTCCGCGCGCTGGCCCGGGATCCGGCCAAGATCAGCGATGTGCCGTGGTCCGCGGACGTCGAAGTGATGCGCGGCGACCTGAGCGACCCGGCTTCTCTCGACGCCGCCTGCCGGGACATCGACGTGGTGTACTACCTGGTCCATTCGATGGCCGGCGGCGGCGATTTCGCCGACGCCGAACGACGCGGTGCGCAGAACATGGCGGCCGCCGCGCGCCGGGCCGGGGTCGACCGCATCGTCTACCTCGGTGGCCTGCACCCGGCCGCCGAGCAGCTGTCCACGCACCTGGAGTCCCGGCGGCAGGTGGGGCAGATCCTCCTCGATTCCGGGGTGCCCACCTTGGTGCTGCAGGCGGGAGTGGTGATCGGGTCGGGGTCGGCGTCGTTCGAGATGATCCGCCACCTGGCCGACCGGCTGCCGGTGATGACCACTCCGCGCTGGGTGAACAACCGCATTCAGCCGATCGCGATCCGCGACGTGCTGCACTATCTGCTGGCCGCGGCCACCGCGCCACTGCCGCGCAGCCGGGCCTTCGACATCGGCGGGCCCGACGTGCTGCGGTACGGAGAGATGCTGCAGGTGTACGCCGATGTGGCGGGCCTGCGCCGCCGGCGGATCTTGGTCCTCCCGGTGCTGACACCGACGCTCGCCGGGCTGTGGATCGGGCTGGTGACCCCGATACCGCCGGCGCTGGGACGGGCCCTGATCGAGTCGTTGCGGACCGACGCGGTGGTCGCCGAGAGTGATATCGACGAGGTGATCGCACCGCCGGACGGCGGTACCACCGGCTACCGGGAGGCCGTCGCTTTGGCGCTGGCCCGTATGGAGAACGGCGAGGTGGAGACGACGTGGACCAACGCGTCACCGACGCGGGCGCCGTCCGATCCCCTGCCCTCGGACCCGGACTGGGCCGGGAAGGTGGTGCACACCGACCACCGCAGTCTGATCTGCGATGCCCCGATCGAGCAGGTATGGCGCGTGGTCGAGGGTATCGGTGGGGAACATGGCTGGTACTCGTTCCCGCTGGCCTGGACCGTGCGGGGCTGGCTCGACCGGCTCACCGGAGGGGTCGGGTTGGCGCGCGGGCGGCGCGACCCGCAGGTGTTGTACACCGGCGAGGCCCTGGACTTCTGGCGGGTCGAACGCATCGAGCGCCCTCGACTGCTGCGGTTGCGCGCGGAGATGCGGACACCGGGCGGCGCATGGCTGGAGTGGGAACTGGAGCCGCGCCCCGGCGGCACCACGCTGCTGCGTCAGCGGGCGGTCTTCTTTCCGAAGGGACTCGCCGGGCAGCTGTACTGGTACGCATTGGTGCCGTTCCACGGGATCATCTTCACCGGCATGATCGCCAACATCGCGGGCGCCGCGGACTGAGCCCCGGGAGGCCGGGCCTACAGCTGGTCGCCCGTACCCAGCGAGTCGATCGACGTGGCCAGCCAGATCACCAGCAGGCCCATGGACGTGAGCGCGCCGATGTCGAACGGTCGGCTCCGGACCTGCAGCAGACCCGCCCGGTCGGTGGGCAGCAAGGTGCGCAGCAGGGCGCCGAGCAGGAGCGCGGCGCCGAAGGCCACGCTGCCGCGGCGCCAGCGGTCGAACAGCACCAGGATCGCGGCCACCACGACCACAGCCATCACCGCGAAGAACGGGATCTGGCGGACCACGCGCTGCCATCGCCGCGCGCGGCGCAGCGAGTCGACCTCGTACGCGGTCACTGCGCGCGCGCCGCCAGCTGCGCCTCGGCCCGTTCGACGACGTTCACCAGCAGGAACGCCCGCGTCAGCGGGCCCACGCCGCCGGGATTCGGGGACACCGCACCGGCGACCTCCCAGACGTCCGGAGCCACGTCGCCGAGCAGTCCGTCGGGCCCGCGGCTCACACCGACGTCGATCACGGCGGCGCCCGGCTTCACCATGTCGGCGGTGATCAGGTGGGCCACGCCGGCGGCCGCGATCACGATGTCGGCCCGGCGCACCTCGGCGGCCAGGTCGCGCGTGCCGGTGTGGCACAGCGTCACGGTGGCGTTCTCACTGCGGCGGGTCAGGAGCAGGCCGATCGGGCGACCGATCGTGATGCCGCGGCCCACCACGACGACGTGCGCGCCGTCGAGCTCGATGTCGTAGCGACGCAGCAGATGCACCACACCGCGCGGCGTGCACGGCAGGGTGGCGTCTTGGCCGATCACCAGTCGACCCAGGTTGATCGGGTGCAGACCGTCGGCGTCCTTCTCCGGAGCGATCCGCTCGAGTGCGGCGTTCTCGTCGAGATGCTTGGGCAGCGGCAGCTGCACGATGTATCCGGTGCAGGCCGGGTCGGCGTTCAGTTCGTCGATCGCGGCGTTGAGCTGTTCGGTGGTCGCGTCCGCGGGCAGGTCGCGGCGGATCGACGCGACGCCGACCTTGGCACAGTCGGCGTGCTTGCCCTTGACGTAGGAGTGCGAGCCGGGATCGTCGCCCACCAGAATGGTGCCGAGTCCGGGCGCGATGCCCGCCTCACGCAATGCGTCAACGCGTTGGGAGAGGTCGGTGAAGATCTCGTCGCGGGTGGTTTTGCCGTCCAGTCGAATCGCCGTCACGGTTCCACATTGTTCCACTTGTGCGGCCGATTCCCCATCGCGGCATGTGCGGGCGGTGCCGGAGGAGCGCTCAGCAGTCGTTCGGCTCGCCCTTCTTGACCACCGAAAGGACGGCTTCGCCCTCCCCGATGGGTTCGCCCGCCGCCGGACGTTGGGCCACCACCACCCAGTTCCGATCCCACAACTGCTCGCGGGCCCGCCCGGTCGCGTCCTCGCTCCGGGAGAAGTAGACGCCGTTCTTCTGGATCGTGTTCTGCGCCGTCTGCAGGTCCAGGCAGACCACGTCGGGCATCTTGCCCTTGGCCGAATTCTGTTGCCCCGCCGCATCATTGGCGGCCGACTCGGGCGTGGCACGGCTGGATGCCGCGGCGCCGCCCGTGTCGTCGGAGTCCTTCACCGACGACTCCGGCGACGACGCGACGCTCGGCGTCTCGGTCACGGTGACGGTCGCGGCCGACTGGTCCGACCCCGAGCCGCACCCGCCGATCGCGAGCACTCCACACAGTCCTACGACGAGCGCCCCCGCGCGCATTCCCGACCAACGCATGGTCCAGTTCTACCACCGACCCCCGACGGTGACCGGAGACACAGCACTTCGCCATGTATACCCCTAGGGGTATATAGTCGAGGCCGACAACACCCCCTTCGATCCAAGGAGCCTCCGTGCCGATCTCGCGCTACACCAAGAACGCGCCCCTCACCGTCGACCGCCTGGTGCCCGCCATGGCGTCGTTCATGCTGTTCGTCAGCATCGTCCTGGTGGCCACCCTCGGTCCGTGGTGGTTGTTCTTCACCGGCTTCATCGCCCTGAACCTGGCGTTCTTCGCCTACGCCGGCTGGTGCCCGGCCTCGCTGATCATGGAGAAGGTGGGCCTGGGCCGCTACGCGGTCTGCACCCGCTGATCCCCCGTCGCCTCCGGGCGCAATAATGGATGTCGTGCCCGAGCCCGAATCGCTGCAGCTGAAGATCGTCTACTACCAGCCGTGCATCCCGCCCAACACCGGCAATGCGATCCGTATCGCCGCCAACACGGGCGCCGAACTGCATCTCATCGAGCCGCTGGGGTTCACGATGACCGATCAGCAGGTGCGGCGGGCCGGGCTCGACTATCACGAGATGGCCAACGTCACCGTCCACCCGAATCTCGAGGCCGCGTGGGCTCTACTGCAGCCCACGCGGGTGTTCGCCTTCACCGCGCACGCGGACACCTTCTTCACCGAGGTGCAGTACCAGCCCGGCGACGTGCTGCTGTTCGGCCCGGAACCCACGGGACTGCCCGACGAGGTGCTCGACGACCCGCACGTGACCGGCAAGCTCCGCATCCCGATGCTCGCCGGCCGTCGTTCCATGAACCTGGCGAACGCCACCAGCGTGGCCCTCTACGAGGCGTGGCGCCAGCAGGGTTTCGTCGGCGCAGTGTGAATCATCCGAGTGTGAATCATCCGGGTGTGAATCAGCGCGCGAGCTTGTGCTCGTACGCGTTGAGGTAGTAGTCCACGTCGCGCAGCAGCGCGGCCGCCGCGCGGTCGACCACCACGGTGGCGTGGGCGTGCCACTGCAGGATCGACGCCGGGCACGCCGCCGACAGCGGCCCCTCGACGGCTGCGGCGATCGCGGCGGCCTTGCCCTCCCCGGTGGCCGCCAGCACCAGGCGCCGCGCCTCGGTGATGGTGCCCAGGCCCTGGGTGATCGCGTGCCGGGGCACCTCGTCGAGCGAATCGAAGAAACGCGCATTGTCCAGGCGCGTCCGCTCCGCGAGCGTCTTGAGGCGGGTGCGCGAGGTGAGCGACGAGGACGGTTCGTTGAATCCGATGTGGCCGTTGCTGCCGATCCCGAGGATCTGGACGTCGACCGGTCCGACCCTCGCGATCAACTCGTCGTAGTCGCGCGCGGCCTTCTTCGGGTCGTCGGACATGGTGTCGGGCAGGTACACGTCGCCGATGTCGATGAGTCCGGTGAAGTTGTCGTGAATGAACCGGGTGTACGACTCGGGGTGATCGTGCGGCAGGCCGACGTACTCGTCGAGCATCACCGCGGTGACGTTCGCGAACGAGAGCCCCTCCTCGCGGTGCCGCCGGATCAGCTCCCGGTAGGTCGGCAGCGGAGAGGAGCCGGTGGCCAGGCCGAGCGTCGTGGCACCGCCGGTGATCGCCTCGGCGACCGCGTCGGCCACCACCAGCTCCGGGTGATCGGTGATCACGACCTCCATGCGCCTACCTGCTTCCGCTCGTCCGATGGGTGGGGTTTGTCTGAACTTTATCGCGCGGTCGGGGGCCGGCTCACTGCCAGTCCCGCGATCGGGTGCCCACGCGCAGATCCAGGTGCGAGAGCCGATCGGCCACCACGGTCACCGCGCCCTCGGCATTCTGCACCTTGCCGCGCACCAGCAGTGCCGAGGCGGTGTGCGCCAGCTTCCGATAGCGCGTCCACAGCCCCACCGAGCACACCACGTTCACCATCCCCGTCTCGTCCTCGAGGTTGAGGAAGGTGACCCCGGACGCGGTGGCCGGCCGCTGCCGGTGCGTCACCGCACCACCGACGGTGACGCGCGTGCCGTCGGGCACCGCCGAAAGGCCGTCGGCCGGGATCACGCCCATCGCGTCCAGCCGCGGCCGCAGATACTGCGTCGGATAGCTGTGCGGGGTGATCCCCGTCGACATCGCGTCCACCGCCGCCAGTTCCACCTCGGACATGCCGGGCAGTGTCGGCGCCGCCCGCGGCGACACGGCGGGCAGCTGGTCCTCCCGCAGTCCCGCCGCCGCCCCGGCCTCCCACAGGGCGGTGCGACGGTCCATCCCCAACGACTCGAACGCCCCCGCGGTGGCCAGCGACTCCAGTTGCGCCGCAGACAGTTCCGTGCGCCGCGACAGGTCGGCGATGCTCGCGTACGGTCCCCGCGCGGTTCGCTCGTCGACGATGCGCTGCGCCGCGGCGTCCCCGAGTCCACGCACCGCGGCCAGGCCGATCCGAACGTCCAAGCCCCGATTCTCCAGCTCCGCGTGCGCCACCGAGCGGTTCACGTCGGGCCGATGCACCACGACGCCGTGGCGGCGCGCATCGGCCACCAACGACTGCGGAGAGTAGAAGCCCATCGGCTGCGCCCGCAGCAGCGCCGCGCAGAAGGCCGCCGGGTGGTGCAGCTTGAACCAGGCCGAATAGAACACCAGGGACGCGAAACTCTGCGAATGGCTCTCCGGGAAGCCGAAATTGGCGAAGGCCGCCATCTTCTCGTAGATCCGGTCGGCGGTGGGGCCGGTGATCTGGTTGACCCGCTCCATGCCCTCGTAGAAACGCGCCCGCAGACGTTCCATCTTCTCCGGGGACCGTTTGGAGCCCATCGCCCGCCGCAGTTGATCGGCTTCGGCCGGGCCGAAACCGGCCACGTCGACTGCCAACTGCATCAACTGTTCCTGAAACAGCGGGATGCCCAGGGTGCGGTCGAGTGCCTTGTGCATGGACGGATGCTCGACGGCGGGCGCCTCCTGGCCGTTGCGCCGCCGGATGTACGGGTGCACCGAGCCGCCCTGAATGGGACCGGGACGGATCAGCGCCACCTCCACCACGAGGTCGTAGAAGTTGCGCGGCTTCAACCGCGGGAGGGTTGCCATCTGCGCACGCGACTCCACTTGAAAGACCCCGACCGTGTCGGCGCGGCAGAGCATGTCGTAGACCGCCGTCTCGGACAGGTCCAGCCGCGCCAGGTCCACCTCGATGCCCTTGTGCGCGGCCACCAGATCGATCGCGTAGTGCAGCGCCGAGAGCATGCCCAGGCCCAGCAGGTCGAACTTCACCAGGCCCACGGCGGCACAGTCGTCCTTGTCCCACTGCAGCACGCTGCGGCCCTCCATCCGAGCCCATTCGGTGGGGCAGACGTCGGCGATGGGCCGGTCGCAGATCACCATGCCGCCCGAATGAATGCCCAGATGCCGCGGCAGCGAGGAGATCTCGGCGGCCATCGCGCGCACGTCGTCGGGCGCGGAGTCGGGCGTCTTGCTCCACGCATCCTGCTGACCGGGGTCGTAGCCGAGCGCCCGCGCCATATCGCGCACCGCCGACCGACCGCGATAGGTGATCACGTTGGCCACCTGCGCACTGTGCGCCCGACCGTGCCGGGCGTAGACGTATTGGATCGCCTCCTCGCGGCGATCGGACTCGATGTCGACGTCGATGTCCGGCGGGCCGTCGCGGGCGGGTGAGAGGAAGCGCTCGAACAGCAGCCCCGCCCCCACCGGGTCGACGTTGGTGATGCCGAGCGCGAAGCACACAGCCGAGTTGGCCGCGCTCCCCCGCCCCTGGCACAGGATGTCGTTGTCCTTGCAGAAGGTCACGATGTCGTGCACCACCAGGAAGTAGCCCGGGAAGGTCAGCGTCTCGATGATGTCCAGTTCGTAGTCGATCTGCCGGTAGGCGTCGGGACGCTCGGCGCGGGTGCCGTATCGGTTCGCCGCACCCCGCTCGGTGAGCTCGCGCAGCCAGGTCGCCTCGGTGTACCCATCCGGGACGTCGAAGGGCGGCAGCTTCGGCGCGATCAGCCCCAGCGAGAAGGCGCACTCCTGCGCCAGTCCAGCGGCGTTCTCGATGGCGTCCAGATGCGCGGGCAGCAACCGCGCCATCTCGTCCCCGCTGCGCAGGTGCGCCCCGCCGAGCCCCGGCAGATGTCCGCCGATGGCGGCCAGGTCGGTGCGCGCCCGCACCGCCGCCACCGCCATCGCCAGCCGGCGCCGCGGCGGACCGGAGAAGTGGGCCCCGGTGGTGGCCACGGTGGGCAGCCCGAACTCGGCCGCCAGCCGGGACAGGACGGCATTGCGCTCATCGTCGTCGCCGGTCCCGGTGGCGGTCAGTTCCACCGCGACGCCGTCGCGGGAGAAGCGTTCCACCAGCCCACCCAGGGCGGTGCGCGCCCCGGCCTCCCCGCCGGCGGCCAGTGCGCGCCGCACCGCACCCTTGCGGCAGCCGGTCAGGACCGTCCAGTTCCCGGCCGCCGCGTCGGTGATCGCGTCGGCGTCGTAGCGCAGCAGCCCCTTGCGTCCCCCGCTCATGTGCGCGTCGGCGATCACCCGCGACAGCCTGCGGTAGCCCTCGGGGCCGCGGGCCAAGACCAGCAGATGTTCGCCGGGCGGGTCCACCGCACCGGCGCGCGCGGAGTCCGGTTCCAGGGACAGTTCCGCACCGAAGACGGTCGGCAGGCCGTGCTCGCGGGCGGCCTCGGCAAAGCGCACCACCCCGTAGAAGCCGTCGTGATCGGTCAGCGCCAGGCCCGTCAGATCCAGACGACGGGCCTCGGCCACCATCTCCTCGGGCAGGCAGGCGCCGTCGAGGAAGCTGTAGGCGCTGTGCGCGTGCAGTTCGGCGTACCGCAGGCGCGACGGCGTGGGCGTCACGTCGTCGGCGAGGTACTCCCCGCGTTTGCGCGACCAGGCCGGCGAATCGCCGCCGTCGCCCGGCGGGCGTCGGGCGTCGACGGGTGCGCGCCCGGACAGCACCCGTTCCATCTCCGCCCAGCTCGGCGGCCCGTTACCCCATCCCACACCGCCATTTTAGAACTAATGTTCGACAGTTGCCATCGCGTCGCCGGACGCCGGGGTTCCGCGGTAGTTGACCAGCAGCGCCGCGGCCGCACCGGCCGCGCAGAGCAGCCCGAATACCTCGGTGGTGTGCGGCAGCCCCCACTCCAGGGCGGCCGCGCCGATGCCGATGGCCGGGATCGCCAGACCCAGGTAGAAGCAGAAGAACAGGGTCGAGGTGGTGGCCGCACGCTGATCGGCCGGCGTGGCCGCGGAGACCTGCGCAACTCCCTTGGACATCGTCGCGCCCTGCCCGGCGCCGCCGACGATGCCCGCGATGACGAAGCCTGCGGCCGAGTTCCACCAGATCGCCGCCGAGATGCCCACGCAGCCCAGCAGCAGCAGGCCGCAGCCGATGAGGATCAGGCGACGTTCGGGCACCGAGCCGGTGGCCAGCTGCATCACGGCCGAGCCGGCGAAGACCGCGAAGACCGCCGCCCCCTGCACGGCCACCGAGTCGATCCCCATCGGATCGCGCAGCAGGCTGGGCGCCACCGCGCCGTACAGACCCAGCATCGCAAAGCCCACCACACCCGGCAGCACCGCTCGCCGGAAGGCCGCGCGCGTCGATTCCGGCACCGTCAGCCGATGCATCGCCGGTATCCGCAGAGGTCGGTGACGCGTCACCGTCTCCGGCACGAAGACGACCGCCAGCAGCGCGAGCACCTGAAGCGCCAGCAGTATCCAGAACACCGTGCGCAGCGGCTCGAAGTCGATGAACTGCACCACCAGGCCCCCGAAGAGCGGCCCCACCCCGAGCCCGAACACGTTGACCGCGGTGGCCAGGAAGGAAGCGCGGGCCGGGTCCCATTTCTTGGGCGCCAACTCCACGATGTAGACCGTGGCGGTGCCGACGAAGATGCCCGAGGAGAGCCCGGCAAAGAAGCGCGCGATCAGGAGAACCGCCAGGTCGGAGGCCACCAGGAACAACACGGTGGACCCGATCGCCGAGATCAACGCGGCGGCCAGCATCGGCATCCGGCCGAAGACGTCGGACCAGCGCCCCACGCCGAACAGCGCCGCCAGCACGCCGAGCACGTAGGTCGCGAAGATCACCGTCACCACGAAGACCGAGAAGCCGAACTCCTCGCGGTAGATCGGATACAGCGGCGTGGGCAGCGTCGTTCCGGCCATGATCAGCAGGTAGGCGCAGGCGATCACCACCACCTGGAGCACCCCGCGCCGCGATCGGTGGTGCGCGGTGGCCACGGCTGTCGACACGTTGTGCATGAGGTCGAACCTAATCCAATGCACCGAAATCCGGCGGATCGGACGAGGGTTCAATCCGGAAGATCCCGGCCCGCGACCCCGGCCCGCACCGCCCCGAACCCACACCAATTTCCGCCTGCAACTGAAACGTATTCGTTTCTAACAGCCCGCCGGGCGGCCGAGTGTGAGAACCTGTTCTAGTGACCCGCTTACTCGTGACCGGTGCCTGCGGCCTGCTCGGCCGCCGCGTGCTCTCGCGACTGCTCGATGCCCCCGGGTCCGCGGTCACCGCGCTGGTTCCCACCGAGGACCTCCCTCGTCTGGCCGCCCTGTGCGAGGAACTCGACGGCGGCGACCGCGTGACCGCGGTCGTGCGTCTCGATGACGAGAGCCTGGAGTCCGTCGACCACGTCATTCACCTGGGCCGGCACGGGGTCCCCGACCCCGAGGAGACGGCCCGGCTGGCCGAGTTCGCCCGCGCACGGGGGGCGATGCTGCACCACCTGTCCTCGATCACGGTGTCCGGCGATCACGGCGAGGCCTTCGCCGAGGACCACTTCGACCTCGGCCAGGATTTCCCCACCGCCGCCCATCGTGCCGCGTTCGATGCCGAGAAGGCGGTGCGCGACGCCGAGGGCCTGCGCTGGCGGATCTATCGACCGTCCACGATGGTCGGCGACTCGACGACCGGCGAGATGGATCGCATCGACGGTCCCTACTACTTCTTCCCGTGGCTGCGCGGCCTCGGAAAGCTGCCGTCGTTCCTGCCGCTGCCGGTGTTCGGCGTGGGTTTTGTGAACGTGGTGCCGGTCGATTACGTGGCCGACGCCCTGGTGGCGCTGCTCGACTACGCGCCCGACGAGTCCGGCCGCGTCTTCCACCTGGCCGATCCCGAACGCCGCACCCTCACCGAGCTGTTCAACGCGCTGGCCCCGGCCCTGGACGCGCCGCGCGGCTTCGACTTGGTGCCCGGCGCGCTGGCGCGACCGCTGCTGGCGGTCACCAGCCACAGCCCGCTGCGGATGGGCCGCGACCTGGTGGTGCAGCAGCTCGGCATTCCGCCGGAGACCATCGACGACGTCCCGGTGCCCAAGTACTTCCTGTCCGACACCAGCACCGCGACGCTGGAAGAACTCGGCGTGGTGCTGCCGGAGCTGAGCGAGTACGGGCCGCGGCTGTGGACCTACTGGAACGACCACCTCGACCCTTCCCGTCATCGGCGCGACGACGAACGCGGCCCCCTGGTCGGCAAGAACATCATCATCACCGGCGGCTCGTCGGGCATCGGCAAGGCCACCGCCCGCATGTGCATCACGCGCGGCGCCAACGTGATCCTGGTGTCCCGTGAGGCCGACCAGCTGATCGAGACCGTCGACGAACTGAACGCGGAACTCCCCAAGCCGGGCTTCCCGCTCGGCGTCGCCTCGGCCTATCCCGCCGACATCACCGACGAGGCGGCGGTGCGCACGCTGGTCAAGTCGATCATCGCCGAGCACGACCACATCGACGTCCTGGTGAACAACGCGGGCCGTTCCATTCGACGCGCCTCCATCAACGCGCTCGACCGCGCCCACGACTACCAGCGCCTGATGGCCGTGAACTACTTCGGCGCGGTGTACCTGACGCTCTCGGTGCTGCCGCACATGATCGAGCGGCAGTCCGGGCACATCGTGAACGCGTCCTCGGTGGAGGTGCAGAGTCGCGCTCCTCGATTCGGCGCGTACGCGGCGTCGAAGGCAGCGCTGGAGGCGTTCGCCGATGCGACCGGCGCCGAAACCCTCTCCGACCACGTGACGTTCACCAACGTGCGGCTGCCGATCACCCGCACCCGGATGATCGCACCCACCCGCGCCTACGAGTCGCGGCGCGGTATCTGGGGCGTCGACAAGGCTGCCAACCGCATCCTCAAGGCGATCATCGAGCGCCCCAAGCGCGTCAACTCGCTGTGGGGCGACATCGCCGAGTTCGGTCACTGGGCGGCGCCGCGCCTCACCAACCGGATCATGCACCAGGAGTATCTGGCCGTCGCCGAGTCCGAGGCCGCCCTCGGCATCCCGCCCAGCTGATTCGCCCGCCGATCGAGCCGCGCCGAGACTTCCCATGACCGAGACTCCCCTGATCGAGACTCCCCCGATCGACACCCCCTACCTGCTGGTCGACGACGCCGTCCTGCGCCGCAACCTCCGGGCGCTCGCCGAGCGCGCCGCCGCGAGCGGTCTGCAGGTGCGCCCGCACGCCAAGACCCACAAGTGCGCGCAGGTGGCCAGGCGTCAACTCGACTGCGGCGCCACCGGTTTCACGGTCGCCACCATCGGCGAGGCCGAGGCTTTCGCCGACGCCGGGTTCACCGACCTGTTCATCGCCTACCCGCTGTGGCTCACCGAGGGCAAGGCCGCGCGCCTGCGCTCGCTGGCCCGGCGCGCCACGCTCCGACTCGCGGTCGACTCTGTCGACGGCGCCCAGCAGATGGCCGCGCTCCTCGGCTCCGCTCCGGTCGAGGTGCTGATCGAAGTGGATTCGGGCATGCGCCGCAGCGGCACCCAGCCCGAGCATGCCGGTGCTGTCGCCGAGGCCGCCGCGACTGCGGGACTGCCGGTGGTCGGGGTGTTCACCTTCCCCGGCCACGGTTACGGTCCCGGTTCGGCCCGCGCCGACGCGGCCCGCCAGGAAGCGGAGGCTCTCGCCGCGGCCGCGGAGTCGTTGCGCCGTCACCGGATCGAACCGACCGTGATCAGCGGAGGATCCACCCCCACGGTGGCCTTCGCCGACGCCGGAGTGCTCACCGAGATCCGGCCCGGCGTCTACCCGTTCAACGACGCCCAGCAGCTCGAGATCGGCTCCTGCACCTGGTCCGAGGTGGCATTGGTCGCCGTCGCGACCGTCGTCGGGCGGGACGGCGGCAGGATCGTCCTCGACGCCGGCAGCAAGACACTCGGCGCCGACCGCCCCGCGTGGGCGACCGGCTTCGGCCGCCTCCCCGAGTTTCCCGACGCCCGGATCGTCTCGCTGTCCGAGCACCATGCCGTCGTCGAGTTGCCACCGGACACGAAGCCCCTTCCGGCACTCGGCGACCGGGTCCGCGTGATACCGAACCACGTCTGCTCCGCGGTGAATCTGGCCGACGAACTCCTCGCGCAGACCGCCGACGGCATCGAGGCCTGGCCGATCATCGCCCGCGGCGCCAACCACTGACCCCTCACCGCGGCCCTCACCGCCAACCGTCACCACCGACCGTCTCCACCGGCCGTCGTTGCCGGGCCGGGGCCGAGGACCTGGGCGATTCCCGTGACCGCCCAGGCCCGCCCACTGGGCAGACACACTATGAAATTTTCAAATAACACATCGCGCCGGGACACCTTCCCAACACTTACTCAGAGCGCCTCACGCGGCGCTGGCCGATAACGTCAAAGTCCGTCGCGCATTCGATCGGATCGGTTCACGACGACGCTTCGGATGCTCCGGATCGGCCGGCGGCACGAACCACGGCTGCCGATCCCGACCGATGTACACCTCCCATCCACCGTGGTGAATCACCGTGTGATGCCGGCGGCAGAGCAGGACACCGTTGTCCAGGCTCGTGGCCCCGCCGTGCTCCCAATGCTCCACATGGTGCCCGTCACACCACGACGGAGGCGCCCCGCAACCGGGAAAGGCGCAGCCACGGTCCCGTAGGGCCAGGGCTTTACGGAGACCCGGGGTGAAGAGCCGCTTCTCCCGGCCGACGTTCAGCGGCACACCGTGCTCGTCCAGCAGCGCCAACGCCACCGACGCCTCGCACATGATCAACTCCGCAGTCCGCGCCGAGATCGGCCCACCGAACCCGAGCCACGGCACCGCAGTCTCGTCCTCAGTCATCGGTATTGAAATCGTCTGTCCCGCAACAAGTCCCGCGCCTGAATCGAGTACCTGCCCGTTCATCACCACCGCCGCCGGCACCGACAAGGTGACGTGCGGCAACACACCGCCGGACTCAGGACGCTCCGAATGAGACAGATACGTGCGAATCACCTGCGCCATCGCATCCGCACGACGACGCTTCGCCGAACGCCGATCCGCAGAACCATTAGGCTCGGGCACCGGCCGCGTCAACGGATCCAACGCCGCGCTCAGTTCCTCGGCGGCCACGATGTCGAAATCGATCGTCACCGCCACCCGCCCGTCGTCGGAGCGAGTCAAGATCATCTCGTTCAGATCGTCACGCTCAGCGACCGGGACTACCCCATCCACAGGCTCAACCGGCGCCAGCTTGATCGCCCAGGCCCGGGCCTTCTCCCTCACCCGCGCCGGCGAGGTCTGCACCATCAACGAATGCACGATCTTCCGGCGATCGTCGTCGGACAGCTCCACCCGACCGGCCACATGACCGAGACCGGTAACCACCGCGTCGCCCTTCTCCGCCGACACCGCACCATCACGCAAACCACGAACTACCGCGACCAGGTTCTCGTCGGACATCGCCTGCCCGAGCCGGCCGGCGCGGTAGGCCACCGCCGGAGCCGCCCCGAGTTCGGCGAGGATCGCCGCGCCCGACCGCACATGCTTCCGTGCGGGCAAGCCCACGCGTTCCATCGCGGCGCACGCCGCGGCCACCGAATAGTCCGCCACATTGCGCAACCGCAGAACCGCCGCGGTCACAGCCAGTAACTCGCGGTCATCGTCCACCGCCCGCGCCCGGGCCAAGAACTGCCCCAGATTCGCCGGCGCATCGATATCGGTACCGACCGGGATAGTGAGGTCATCGCTCATCAGATCGGTGAAGGCGATGAGAGTTGCTGCGTCCATGACGCCCACTCCTGAAGGTTACGAGAAGCCAATAGCGAGGGAACCGGTCGAGCCGTGTGACGATCGGTCACCCAGCCACTCATGCTCCGCGAGTGTGTTCCGCGAGTTCGGAATCGTTGATCCCATCTCGACTACGTCTATGATACCCCTCACTACTGACAAGCACATCAGTGCGATATGGGTTGTGGACAACCGATTTCTCTTTCCGTCTCCGACCACTGATCCGTACGCTGAGCTGTGTGACGGCAGCGCCGCCACACCTCGCGCAATCGATGGTGAAGTGCTCACCTGACACATTCGCGGAGAGGACTGAACTGATCAGGACATGTCCGCAATGGAGAACGCGCAACTCCTCTGCCACCCGGCGGAGGGGTTGTCCTGTCCATGCCGCGATACGCGGCGCGAGAAAGAGATCAGTCGATACCGCCCCTTCCAAGGTCAACAAGGATCACCTGGCGGTGACCGAGAAGATCGAGGCGATGCCCGAGCCGTACCGAGCTGTGGCCCGCCGACTGCACGAGACCATCCTGGCCGCGGGCCCCAAACTGAAGCCGCGCCTCTGGTACGGCATGCCCGGCTACGCCACCACGCGCAGCGCACCGGTGCGGGTCTTCTTCCGCCTGGACGATGACCTGATGAGCGTGGGAATCACCGAAAAGGCCTACCGTGCACCCGCACCCGATGCACCGAACTCCCTGATGCCGTGCGCGTGGTACCTGACCGAACTCGACGAGGCAGGCGCCGATCTCCTCACCGAGGTGGTCCGCGCGGCCTTCGCCGACTAGCAACACCGCAGGCCGGCCCGTCGGGGGCGTCATTCGTAGACGCCTTCGACGGACCAGCGGGCACCGCGGAAGCACAGCAGCAGCGCCCGGGAGGTTCCGGCGACTCCGGTCTCGTCGAGCAGCACCTGCGCTCGGGCGGCAACGGCGGTGTTACGCGCGAACGGTGCGGGCTCGTCGTCGGCCACCGGCGCGCCGTCGTCGATGCCGAACGGCCACGGCCCGGCCCACCACTGCACCCGTCGCCGGCTGCGTCCCATGCACACTTCCACGGGCTCGGAGCTGAAGGAACCGCGCGCGGTCACCGTCACCGGATCGCCCGCCGCATCGAGCAGCTCGGCGGCCCCGGTGGTCAGCAGGGCAGGCAGCGGACGAGCCAGCGCGTCCGGCCACGCCGCATCGACCGGTAGGGTCGGCACGGCTTCGTCGCCATAGGTCACCAGCGACACCCGTTCGGCCGGGCCGCGCCCGCCGCTGGGCACCGGCACCCGCACCGACTCCCCACCGAGCAGCCCCTGCACGCGCACCAGCGAACGACGAGCCCGTTCACCCAACCCCGTGCCCACATCCGTCGGCAGCCCGGCCCCGGTCAGCGCATGCTGCAACCCGCCCGGATCCACCAGTTCCACCGGCTCCAGGATCAGCCGCACCAGCGGGCCGTCCGGCCCCGATTCGGTGCCTGCGGCGGTGAGCCACCCTTCCAGCTGCCACCGGATCCGGTCGGCGGTGGCCTCCGGGGTGAGGGGTTCGGCGCACCGCCAGGTGCGTGAGTGCCGCCGCCCGCTGTCGGTGATCACATGCACGGTCAGCCGGGTACAGGCCAACGCCGCCGACATCAGCCGCCGGTGCAGTTCCTCGGCGAGCCGACGGCCGAGGAAGGCCGCCGCATCGATCCGGTCCACCGGCGGATCGCACCGATAGGTCACCTCCAGATCCGGCGGGATCGGCGCCCGGGACGGACGACGCCCCGGCCGGCCGGCGGCCATCCGGTGCGCGCGCACCGCGTCGGCGGAGAAGCGGGCGGACACATCCGCGGGGTCGAGGGCCGCGAACCGCCCCAGCGTCCGAAGCCCTAAGCGCCACAACAGGTTCACCAGCTCGTCCCGTTCCGGCGCGGACAGGGACGGTTCGATCGCGAGATCGGCGACGGGCCGGTCGGCGAGGAAGTCGGCGCCGGTACCCGGCGGCACCACTTGACCCGAGCGGGCGGCCAGCACCGCGGTGAACAGCTGATCTGCCACGCCCACCTGCGCGATCACCCCCGCCGCCTCCACCGCCTCCACCACGGCCTCGGCCAGTTCGGCCTCCCCACCGAAGTAGCGTCCGGCACGATCGGCGGCCATCACCAGCAGTCCGGGGCGTAGCACTTCGGTCATCGGGATCACGGTGGTCACCGCCGCGGTGACCGGATCGAAGAAGCGTCCGTCGCGGTGCGGATCGGCCTGCGCCACGGTCAGTTCCGGGCAGGCCGCCTGCGCCTGCCGCTTGCGCATGCCGCGCCGCACCCCGGCGCGTCGTGCGCTGCGCGAGCACGCGGTCACCCGACCGGCGGCCAGCACCGCGATCGGCTCGCCGCCGACCAAGCCGCGTCCCCGGGCGACAGCGACGGCCGGCCAGTCCGGGCACCACAGGGCCATCACCCGCTCCGACGCACTCAATTCGCCACCGCCCAACGATCGCGCGCGGACACCGCGCTCCGGCGGCGGGCAGGCTCCACCGACTGCAGCCGCAAGGATCCTGCGTCGCCGATACTCGGTGTCACCAGCTCGCAACGCAGTCGACGAGGGGCGATCCCGGTTCCCGCCGCCTCCACGTCCACCTGTAAGCCGCCGATGCGGCCGTAGCCGTTGCGACGCAACGGCAGGTGCCGGTAACCGACCACCTGGGCGGAGAGTCGCACCGAGGCACCCGGCCACACCCCGGGCGGTCCCAGCACCAGCAGCGTCGCCGATTGTCGTCGGGCACGGCCGGCCAGCACCCGTGCCCGCGACGGTGTCACCCGGTCGATGCCGACCAGCACCAGATCGATCCCGTCCAGCAGCACCGCCGCCGCCTCCAGCCGATCCCACGCCGTGCTCGAACGTCCCGCCGACGACTCGACCGCGGAGTCGGCCACGGGTGATTCCACCACCGCGATCCGCCCGAGGTCGGCCCCGAGATCCGCCGCCATCGCGAGATTCAACTCGGGCAGGCCCACCACCGCGGCGGTGGCTCCGGCCGCGCTGGCCGCGGCCAACAATGCCACCGGCAGGGTCATGGCTCCGCTCACCGCGACCACGGATCCGGGCACCAGCCCTCGTCGCGGCAACAGGTCGGCAATCGGTGTCGGCACCGCCAGCACCGTCGACCTCTCCCCGTCGACCGAGCCGGTCTGCGACGTCCTCGACGGGTCGGTCCCGCCCGACATCTGCGTGAGCCTTCGCCGCAGTGCCGCCACGGTGGCCGCTTTATCTACACTTTGATCGGACATGCGCTTCCCCTCGCCTGAGACGACCATTCGTTCCAGCGGCAGGGAAGATACCGATGTTCGAACTTCTGTTCGATAGAATATCGCCGGGGTCCGACAATCGTCAACGAGAGGAACCGAGCCCGTGCAACAGCGCCTCTTCGCCCTGGTCATCGCCGTACTGGCCACCACAGCGTCCTGGCTCACTACCCTCCCCTGGGCCGACATCGAGCCCGCCATGGAGACCGCGTTTCGGTGGAACGGCTTCGGCACCCTGACCGCCGAGATCACCGACCCGGAGTTCCCGACCAACGCGGGCCTCGAGGCGGCGCCCCTGGGCATGTGGGTCGCGGTCGCCTGCCTCCTCGCACTGGCGGCCGCCGTCGCGATGGCGATCCCAAAACCCGCTCTGGCCACGCCGCTGCGCTGGATCGCCGCCGGCGCCACGCTGGCGGCCGCGGTGATCCCGATCGTCGTGCTGCTGTCGCCCAGCACTTTCCTGGGCCGGCCGTTCGACGCGATGGGGATCGGACCGATCCTCACCGACGACCACTACGACGACATCGTCGGCCAGCTCCTGGAACGCACCACCCTGATCGCCTTGGCCGTGGTGCTGGTGGTGCTTGCCGCCGTCTGCGCCGCCGCCGCACTGGCGGCCCGTCGCAGCACTGCGGCGGCCTGCCCCCTGAACGTCGCCGCCCGCCCCGAGAACACGGACCTCGCCGAGTAGATTCGAGCATCATGCAGCAGCAACAACGGCGCCTTTACGCGTCTGTGATCGGCGTGGTCGCCGTCCTGGCGATCGCCACCACCCTCCTGCCCTGGGTGTCCCTGCAGACGCTCGGCACGCAGGTCACCTGGAACGGTCTCGGCCGCACCTCCGATGTCCTCCTCGCCGAGAACGGCATCGGTCCACACCCGTACGGATGGTGGGTGGTCGCGGCCGCCTTCGTCGCGATCCTGGCCACCGGCCTGCTACTGAGTTCGGGCAAGGTGATCGACAAGATCACCGCTCCGGTGCTGTGGCTGGCCGCGGTCGCCGCGCTCGCCGCCACCGCGGTGCCGATCACTGCCCTGGCCGACCCCGCGTGGCTGATGGGTGACTTCCTCGACCAACTCGGCCCCCGCGGCCTCGTGGACCTGATCGGCGGGGAGTTCCTCGTCGTTCCGGTCTTAGGCTTCACCATCGGCAGCCTGATCATCTTGGCGCTGCTCGCGGCCGCCACCGCCCTCATCGTCCGGCCGATCCGCCTGCGCGTCCGCATCAGCATCGACCGCGGCACCGATACGAAGAAGCAGCCCACGCCCGCCCGGACCGCCCCGGCCGTGCGCGACGACGAACCCGCTGCCGAGGACGTCGATCCGGAAGCCGACGAGGCTGACACCACCGTCGACGAAGACCCCGTCGACGCAGATTCGGCTGACGAAGACTCATCCGACGAAGAACCCGCCGACGAAGAACCGGCCGACGAAGAACCGGCCGAGGCCGGCGCTACCCGATCTGCCGGTTCACCGCCCAGCGAGTGAGCGCGTTGCGGTTGGACTGCTGCGTCTTGCGCAGCACGTTGGAGGCGTGGGTCTCGACGGTCTTGACCGAGATGAACAGTTCCTCGGCGATCTCCCGATAGGTGTAGCCGCGCGCCAGCAGGCGCAGCACCTCCATCTCGCGCCGGGTGAGCGAGTCCAGTTCCGGGTCCAGCGCGGGTTCGGGCACCGGCGAGCGGCCGGTGAACGAGTCGAGCACGAAACCGGCCAGTCGCGGACTGAATACCGCATCGCCCTCGGCGACGCGGCGCACGGCGTCGGCCAGCTCCCGGCCGCTGATCGTCTTGGTCACGTAGCCGCGGGCCCCGGCTCGGATGGTCGCGATCACGTCGGCGGCCGCGTCCGAGACCGACAGCGCCAGGAACACCGGGGCCTCCGAGCCGATCGCGTCGGCCACCCCGCGCAGCACCGCCACCCCGCCACCACCGGGCATGTGCACGTCCAGCAGCACCACGTCGGGCCGCAGTTCCACGATGCCGGCCACCGCGTCGGGCACCGTCCCGGCGTCGCCGATCACCTCGATCCCCGCCTCCGAGGCCAGTTCGGCGCGCACGCCGGAGCGGAAGACCCCGTGGTCGTCGACCAGAAACACCCGGTACGTCATCAATCCTCCTGTTGTCCCGCGCGCCGCGGCAGCCGCAGCGTCACGTTGGTGCCTTGTCCGGGTGCCGAGCGGATCGTCGTCGTGCCGCCCGCCCGCACCATGCGTCCGGTGATGGAACCGGAGATTCCCTGGCGGTCCCCGTCGACGGTGTCCGGGTCGAAGCCGACGCCGCGGTCGCGGACGAACACCTCCACTCGATCGTCGAGGACCTCGGCGTAGACGTCGATCTTGTCGGCGCCGGAATGCTTGGCGGCGTTGACCAGCGCTTCCCGGGTCGCGGCGACCAGCGCGCTGGCCGAGCGCGCCCACGTCTCGTCGCGCAGTTCGGCCGGGCTGGTGTCGCCGACGGTCACCGCCTCGATCTCGGTGCCGTACGACGACTCCACCTCCGCGGCCAATGCGGCGATCGCGGCGGCGAACGACTCGCGCTGCTGAGCCGGGTCGCCGAACAGCCAGATCCGCAGCTCGCGTTCCTGCCGTCGGGCCAGGCGGGCGACGGTGTCCGGATTGCCGGCCTGCTTCTGAATCAGCGCGAGGGTCTGCAGCACCGAGTCGTGCAGGTGGGAGGCGATCTCTTCGCGTTCGGCGTCGCGGATGCGGGCGGCCCGCTCCGCGTCGAGGGCGCGCAGCAGGCGCATCCACAACGGCACCGTCAGCAGCACGACGCCCACCAGCGTGGCCAGCACGGCGAGCACCGTGGAGTTGACGCCGCCGAGCGCCGACCCGCCGGCCACCACCATCACCACCAACCCGCCGATCACCAGCACCGCGCCGCTGATCAGCCGCAGCCAGGTGAACGCGGAACGATGGGCGCCGCTGCCGAGGCCGGTCACGTCCACTTCGCGCCACACCAGCGCGGCACCGCCGAGCGTGATGCCCACCGCAACCAGTTGCTGGGCCGGAGCGTTGGAGGCCAGCATGAAGCTGGCTACCAGTGCGACGAGGCCCAGCGCGACGAGGCCGTAAGCCTGGCGTCGTTCCCGCGACGGCGCGCGTTCGGTGTCCTCGCCGAGCGGCACGAAGAACCACAGACCCGCGTACGCCATCGCGCCCGCGCCGGCCAGTGCGGTGAGGACCACGAAGACCACGCGCACTCGGAAGACGTCAACACCGAGGTGGTCGGCGAGGCCGCCGGCCACTCCGCCCACCACTTTGCCGCCGTTGCGCCGGTGCAGCGTCGGCGTCGTCGTCGTGCGGGATACGTCGGTTCTCATCACCTTCGATACTGGCACGCCCGGAGGCTTTTAAGCTCGCCCCGCGGCAGAGTTCAGGGACCATCTCAGGGTGGTTCCCGATACCTCGGCGTCGGCGTCGACACCAGGATGGAGTCATGGACGCAACGACGCTCTCCGACCTCTGGGCCACCCGTCCCGTTCGACGTCGACAAGGCCACAAGGTGGCCGGCGTCTGTTCGGGTTTCGGTGCGCGGTACAACGTGGATCCGACGTTGGTGCGCGTCGCGCTCGTCGTGGCCACGATCTTCGGCGGCGCCGGGATTCTGCTGTACGTGATCGCCTGCTTCGTGCTCCCCGCCGACCGCACGCCTCGCGCGGAGAGTCCCGCCGACCAGCACCACGGCCACTTCCGCTGGGGCTCGCTGATCCCCCTCGTCATCCTCGCCGTGGTGCTCTCGGCGATCTTCGGCGGCGACAACTGGAGCGGCAGCGGCATTCTCAGCACCGGCCTCCTCCTGTTCGGCTGGTGGCTCCTGTACCAACGCACCCCCACCCCACCCCCCGGCACCTCCGCCACCACACCCCCTGAGCCCGCCCCGATCCCTGAGCCTGTCGAAGGGGCCTCGCTTCCGTTCCCTGGGCCTGTCCCCACCTCTACGGGCCCGACATCCCCGATCGCTGAGCAGGTCCCGGTCCCTGAGCCTGTCGAAGGGTCCTCAACCACCACGACGACGGTCCCCGAAGCCCCACCCACCCCACCCGCCTGGGACCCGCTCGGAGCAGCCCCCTTCGCGTGGGATCTCCCCGCACCCCCGCCCGCACCGCCGGCCCCCAAGCCCGACGTCCCGCGCTCTCCTGTCACCCCGATCACGCTGGGCCTGGCTCTGCTCGTGGTCGCCGGCGGCACCGCCGCGCACACGGCCGGCATGGACTGGTTCACCGTCAGCCGGATCGCCTCCCTCGCCCTGCTGGTAATCGGCGGAGGACTCCTCATCTCCGCCCTGCAGCGCCGCCCCGAGGGAGCGTCGAGTTCCGGCTTGGTCTCGCTCGGCGCCCTGACCGCAGCCGTCGTGATCGTCTCAGCACTGGTCGACGCTTCCGGCTGGAATCCACCCAAAGGCGGTATCGGCGAACGCAATTGGCCCGTCACCGAGCAGTCCCAACTGCGCGACCACTACGAACTGACCGTCGGCTCCACCGTCCTGGACTTGCGTCAGCTGCCCGCACTCGACGCCGACCGGTCGATCAGCCTGGAGCAAGGCATCGGCGAGATCGTCGTCTGGCTGCCCGACGACGTCCGCGTCCGCCCGGAGTGCAGCGTCACCGTCGGCGACTTCGCCTGCCCGACCGGCGTCGTCGGCGGCAAAGACGACGGCCCGATCCTCACCATCAACGCCCACGTGGGCATCGGCAATGTGGAGATGAAGCGATGAACGACGACCTGCAGAACTCCGACCCGCAGACCGCACCCGAACTCCGCCGCAGCCCGTGGCTGGCGGTCGCCGGTCTCCTCGCGATCGCTGTCGGCGCGTGGGGTGTCGCCGGAGGCCCCGACCTGCCCGACCTGACGATCCTGCCGTGGGTGCTGATCGGCGTCGGCGTCGTGGCCGGCGTGGTGCTCATCGCGAGCGGTCTGCGTCGTCCGTCGAACTGATCGACGGCGACGATCCTGTCGTATCCCGCCGCTACCCTGCGCGGCATGGAAACCATGAAGACCTCTGACGCCATTTGCCCAGTGCCGCGCATGATGGGCTGGTTCGACGTCGCCGCCCGCGTCCGGTACGCATCCGACGACGGCAAGATCGTCCGCTACGCGCACGACACCTACCTCGACTCCCACGACCAGGACGGCCCCGTCTTCATGGGCGACGGCATCGAGATGATGTTCCACCACCTCGGCCTGCAGCTCCCCCGCGGCGAAGAGCTCTACAACTTCTGCGACGCGGTCACTGCCGGCTTCGCGGAAGCCACCGTCGTCGAGATCCCCCTCGACGAGGGCGAACTCCTCCTTGAGCTCACCCCCTGGCAGGAAGTCCCGGGCAGCCTGCTGAGCTAGCGGCTCGTCGACGAGCAGTCCGAAACCCGAGATCCCGGCCAACTCCGGTTCGGCCCAGCTAGAGACGATTATCCGATAAGCCCCACCCCGGCTTCGCGACTCGGATACCGTGACGAGGGGCTTGGCACAGAACCACACTCTTTCTCTTTGCTAGGCGGAATCCACACACAGCAACACTGTTGATTTCTGCCGTCCGAATGCAAGAGCGAGGAAGACACACTATGCCAAAGATGCCTTCATCACCGGCCCCACCTTCCAATGAATCGGCACGCGTGAGCGGCCTACCCCAGGTCACCATCTACATCGCCGCGTCGGCACCGATCCAGACCGGCATCGAGGTAGAGCGAAGCGGCTGGGCAGCGTATGGGCGATCGGGTGAGCACCACAAGCTGCTCGATGTTGGTGCCGATCCGGCGGGAGGCACCCCAGCGCGGATGTACCTACTGGCCCTGGCAACTGCACTGACTCGACTGAAGAGGCCATGCTCGGTAACGGTCGGATGCAGCGACAGCAATATCGTGCGCGATATCAATGAGAATTTGGATAATCTTCGCACCGGAAAGTTCCGTAAAAAGAAGCGCAACATCGACCTCTGGCGGCAGGTATTGGACGCGGAGCGGTCAGGGGGACACACCCTGGCGAAAGCGCTTGTTCCAGACGCGTCTGATCCAGACGCGACAACCGCTCAGCAGCATGCGAGAGCTGCCCGCACGGACCAAACTAGCCCCTGACCTCCGAACGACTGCGGCCGTTATCGCTGGCTTCGCGGAAGCCACCGTCGTCGAGATCCCCCTCGACGACGGCGAACTCCTCCTACTCAGGCCCTAGCCGGAAGTCCCGGGCAGCCTGATGGGCTCGTAGATCTATGAGGTATTGCTCGACTTCGACCAGTGCACAGGCGGTATCTCTCGTCACGAAGTCACGAGCCGCAGCGACATTCTGGAGCTCCCCAAGGCCGCTTGCACACTGCACAAGGCTGGTAGTAGAGATGCTCGGTGAGCTGATCTTCCGTGACTCCCGGGCGAGCATGGCGAGCGAACGCCGCAGAATTGTGCTCATACAGCACATCTCCCGGCACAGCAGCCTGATCCTTCTTGTCGTCCGTAAGGTTCGCACGAATCACCAGACCGGTCGGAACTTCCGCCGCCCGAACGTCCTGTTGCTCCGGATCCGAGAGCGCCTCATCCAGGCCAGTACTCGGTAGCTCGAGACCGAACTCCAGATCGAAGTACGAATCACTGGCCCGATCGCCGGTCCGGCTTGACGACGCCTCCAGAGATAGCACCAGGTCGTCATCAAGTTCGACTTTGAGGGCAAGCCGCTCATGCAACGGCGGAGCGGTGACGTCCACGTCGACCGCCAACATACCCAAAGCCGTGCGCGGTTCACTGGCCCTCGGCTTCGGGGAGAGTGCGGTAGGGGTAACGACCGGAAATTTTGCCACGCCGTCGGTAGGGTCGGCGCAGTACAAGTGGAGCACTTCGGTACTACTGCTACCACCAAGCGGCATCTCTGTACCCGCGGCAAGCAACGGTATCCGGGAGCCCCTCGCCAGCTCGAGCTCGATCGGCTTGGCCAGTCTCAACCTCTGCTGGTCCTTCGCAATCCATGCCGCGCCCTGCGAGATCAGGGTTGCACTATTCGCCGGCACCCTAACCCGGTCAGGTCCGAACATTGCATGCAGTCTCGCGCGAATGGCAGGCATAGCCGCCATACCCCCGACGACAATACACATCGAGACCTGCCCAACCGCCATCGAAAGACTGTCCAGAAGAGATTCGATCTCGCGAATACCAGCCGAAATAAGCGGCCGGGTAAATTCATCGAGCTCTTGCCGGGACAGCGAGTAATGGAGAGCGCTGCCAGATTCGAAGTATCCACCCCTATAGAAGGTAGCCTTTTCGATTTCACCGGACAACTCGACTTTGTGCATTTCCGCATCCTGAAGGAGCCTCAGCTCCGCCTCACGGATCGCCGCGTCAGACGACGCAATCTCGCTCTGTGCGCGGAATCTGGCAACAACCTCGTCGCGAATCACTTTGTCGAACTCATCGCCACCAATACTGTCGGATCCACCGTTTCGCAGCTGACGAATCTCCGACTCATCAATCCGACACAATGTCAGATCGAGTGTGCCGCCACCCCAGTCCACGACCAACACGTTTCGCTTCGCCAAGCGCCGGGCCATCTCCGCGGAGTCAGGTGCACTACGAATGAATCCGTAAAGCGCGGCCAGCGGCTCGTGCACAAATTGGGTGATAGAAATCCCAGCACTCGCGAATGCCTCCCGAAGTGCCGCTCGACGCTCCCCATCCATTGTCACAGGGATCGTCACCACGGCCTGGTCTAAATTGCCCAGATCTTCCTTGCGGGCACTCCGTAGCGACTCAGCGCGGACGTGCTTGACAACGTGAGAAACAATGTCGACCGGACTCCGATCAACGCCTCCAACAGAAACAACTTCCTGCCCTAAGAGAAACTTGGGGGACTTGACGACATCTCCATGAATCCCAATTCCAACTGCGTCCAGCGACGCCTGTGCCTCGCGGCCAACGACGACTCGTTCACCCTCATACTTGACGACCGATGGATAAGGCCGGCCCCCATCTTCTCCGTTCGTCACATCGATAACACGCCCACCTACCACGACCGATACCAGGCTGTTGGTCGTTCCGAAGTCGAATCCGACTACGGTCACAATGCACCACCGCCTTTCGTAATTCTGAGTTGCTCAAGCTCTCTACCCAGGCCCCGCAACGAGCGATCCAGGTATTCTTCGGTCACTGAAGGAACTCCGTCGCGCAGTGCTTCAAGTCCAGTAGTCAACAATGAAACTTCTTCAGTCAATCGCCCTATGACCCTGGTCCGCAGCAGCTCATAGTCGTCAATCAGATGGCTCTGACTCACTATTCTACTTTCACGCTCAGCCGCCAGTGCAGCTTCGAGGCGCTGCACCTCTGACCGCAAAACATCGCTCTCCTCAACGAGGGATCGTTCCCTTTCGTTGCCCACTTCAATCTGGCCGACCAGAACCGCTTCCCGGGATGAACTGGCATTAACCACATTCTCAAGTCGGTCAACTTCGCTGGCGTACTGCGCCATTCTGGAGGAGTAGTTCGCAGCGACCAGTCCGAGTGAATCGAGCCTGCCAGATTCGACGATCGTGCTTGCCTGCCGTTCAACCCTGATCGCGGACGGAACCGCCGTTACCCATACAGCACGGTTCAACTCATCGATGAATCGGTCGAGGTTCCACGCACCCTGGACGACGCGCAACAGCCCCAGCGCATACACAGCATTCTTCTCAAGGCGCGCCCTATTCGCAGCCGTGAAGGGCCCATCGCCAAGCCCTTTGCCGCCGTCACGCATTTCCGCCCGGCCATCCTTAAACCATTCCTGAACTGCCTCGCGAACCAATATCGGCGCCGGCTGGGAAGCGCTAAGCGGGTCCACCAAGGAAGCTTCGTGAACGCGAAAAATTCGACTCTGACACATTCCAACGATGGCCAGTTCAACAAGGCGATTAAGAACCCGAGCTACCCCTGGCTGCGCGGTTGGCCGGTTAAGGTCCACTCCACGGGACGCAACGAAGGTGAGGATCTTGCACGGAGCAGCAAGGGTCAAATCCTCGCGCGCGTGCTCCACGACGAGGGCACGCTGTCGCTCGAGATCTTCGTCGTCGACCGGCAGCACCGCCAAGATGTCACCTGGCGCAACCGTGGCAGTACCACTCGATTTATAGACTTGTACGATCAGATCGTCGATTGACGTGATCCGCGCAGCCTTTGTGGCCTTCTTCTTGGCCTTTACTTTAGGAAGGCCTGCGACAGAATCGACGCCATCGCCCGCGATCTCAGTATTTTCTGCTCCCGTGTTCACCGTTCCACCTCTTGAATACGCGCGAGGAACGCCTTATTCCACGCGTCAGTCTGATTCGAATGCTGCAGCAACTCGGCGACCTTTTGCGCCTCGCGAACGTTCCCGCCGGCCAGGAGCGCCTCACACGCCAGAAGCCTGACCTTGAGTTGATCGTAGGGACGAAGATCATCTGACCTCGATACTCCCACCCTAATTGATGACAGATCAGAACCGTCAATAGGCAAGGTATAGAAGCGCATCAGCTCTTCGGTGGTTCGATCACTGAGGGCCGAATCAAGGGTTCCGTGCGCACGGTCCGCCAAACTGTTTCGATCGAAATCGTTCTCACCGGAAAGGATTGCGGAAAACCGAGCGGCGACGTCGGAAACTCTGGGGCTATTCGTTTTCCGAAGTGCGAGGTCGAATTGATTGTAGTGCAGGGCGACGAGTCCGCAGATTGCTTCGGCCGGGGCCCGATCAAAGTCACCGAGAGCATGCACTGCCCTGTTGCATTTCTCCTCAAACCTCAGAATGCTCCTCTGATCGCTCGGGCCGCTTCCATTTCGCTCAGCGTCTTCGCGATCGAGGACGGCGTACAGATACATTGCGAGACCCTCGCGGTAGCGGTTAGCGGTCCCTCCCCGACTGGCCCGCGTGATGAACTCCTCGACCGAGGCCCAACTCAGCTCACCGCCGAAAATCAGCTGGTCAAGCGCATGATCGACCACCGCGAGGTCCTCGTCGGCAGCCAGCGAGAAGTCGAACTCAACCGTTCTATGGAGTGATCCGTTGACGAGGGTAAGCGCCTGGACTCCGCTTCGTGCATCGGCAAGGTATTCTTTCGCCCCTTCGGACGTAGTCGTCCGCCCATTGATTCTCACCTCCGTAACGTCGGACATGCACCAGTCGGAGGGCGAACTCGGGGCGGAGATCAGGAGCCTCGCCCGTCCACAGTCTCGGCCCTTGAAGACCAGGGATGGGCGTCTTGTCGCGTGACCTACGAACTCATGAGTGCGAAGCTCCCGATCGCTCGCAAACTCGAGGCCACACTGCCCACAGATGAAGGCCGGGGGCTTCGGCGGAGGCCGTTCGCCCGTGTCCTCGGGGCCGACGAAGTCGTGGAACTCTTCATACCCTGTGTGCCAAAACCCCACAGCACTCCTCGTCTTCCACAGCAGACTGGCACGCCGCCAGGTCCGAAACCACTCTAGCCGTGGCCTCCGACACATCTAACCGCCACCGTCTGTCGCCTTCGTTTCCCCCGGGACAGTGGTAGATCGCACGCCTCTGATCGACCGTGGATCCACCACGGTACCTCCGTTGTCGACCCATCAAGCCTGCATGGCAGCACCGAGGTCAGACGAGTCCGACCGCGCTCCGCCACGCGGCAACCGCCGCGTCGAACTCCCGGTAGAACTCGTCGAGCCGGTCCTGCTCGCACTGCTTCGCCGCCACCACCTCGACGTCGTTCTCCACCGGCGACAGGTTCAAGCCATGGATCGGCCGTGCCGCCCTCGCCTGGCCACAGACCGAGCATTGAGTCCAGCCGAACACGCACCCGTCGCACTCGCAGTCGTCGCCCCAGCAACGGTCGGGGCCACACTCCTCCCGACACTGGCCCGATTCCTCGACGACCAAGCCGAGCCGTTCGCACACCACGTGGAACTGGTGCCATCGTTGCGCTGACGCTTCGCTGTAGCAGCGGGCGTGTTCGGCGAGCGACCAGTCAACGGGAGCCAGCGCCCGCGCCTCACACAGCTCCACGGCGTCCCGCAGGAGGTTCGCATTCGATGCCCACGCGCGGGCCTCGTGCTGACAGGCGTCCGCCTGGTCCTTGTCGCCTTCGATCGCCGCGTCGAACGCGGCCGTCGTCCACTCCTCGGACTGTTCCAGGTGCTCGGTCTGTGCGTCCCGCAGTTCGTCGACGTCGCAGCCGAAGAGGTACGCGGTCTCGGCCGCGTCGAGCGGCTTCGATGGCCGATCGGACAGCACCAGGTATGCGTACTGGCGGGAATCGAAATAGTCGTCACTCATGGGGTGAGATTACGGCCGGGGTACGACAATTCTGCTCAATGCATGGCTCCTGAGCCGGCGACCTACCGCAGCACGTCCAGCGTCGGGATCTGCGACTTCAACATCTCCAACTGGCTCTGGATCAGTGCGAAGTCGGTGACCGGCTGCGACGCATTCAAGCGGATCTGCGCAGCGCTGGTGATCGCGTCGTCGAGCCCGTCGCGGAACACCTGCAGCCGGGACCACGACTCCTGCGCGGCCTGAGTCTGCGGACTGCCGGCCCCGGTGAAGCCCGGCTCCAACGTGCGGCCGAGCGACGCGAGGTCCTCCGCGAACGTCAACTGCGCGTGGAGGTCTCGAGAGACCTCGCCCAACCAGCCACGGACCGACTCCGCCCGAGTCGCCGCGCTGACCTCGTCGAACACGCGGATCTTCTCGTAGCAGATCGCCAAGCACTGGCCCCACCCGTCCGTCGCCGACATCCGCGGTGGCGGCGGATAGTAGCCCGTCGCCGGTGCGAAAGCAGGCGCCGGATTGACCTGCGGTGCCGCCGGCCGACGACGGTGTCGGATGTACAGGAACCAGAACACGACAGCCGCCACGAAGTAGAAGATCGTCCCACCGACCCGATCGGCGGCGGTGTTCCCATCGGTGAAAGGCATCACGAACACGCCGATCGTGCAGAACACCGCGAGGGCGATGCGCCAATGCTCCTTGAAGAAAGCCTTCATTGATTCCCCACTCACTCCGAACGTGCCGAACCCGCATCGACCGGCGGCGGCGCAGGCAGTCTGTCGTTTCCGAACCATCCTCCCCGACGCCAACCGTAGTCGTCGAACGCCCACGGGAGCTGGTCGCCGGAGCGACTGAGCTCCACGAGTTGCCGGAACCACGCCGCGTATCGCGGGTCGGAGCTCTTCTCGGTCAGCTTGAGCTCGGCAAGGATCAAATCGCCGACCGCGCGCAGCGGCGTCGCGGCGGTCACCACACCGCGGGCGAACTGCTCGACGTCGCTGTTGCTGTAGACGATGGTCGGCGACGTCGGCACTTCGAATCGGACGTCCGGCTGGTCGCGGGTCATGCCGACCTCGATCTGCAGCCGCCAGTGAAAGCCCGACGGGCTGATCGACGGCAACGCGCGCACGTTCTCGTACCCACGACGGTGCAGATCCTCGATGCCTTCCAGGAGTCGAATCGGCACCGACGTGCCCAGGTAGTAGCGCAGTCGCTTGGCCAGCCGTTGATCCGGCGTCACCACTGCCACCGATTCGACCCGGGTATCGGTCGCGGCGATCGTGTCGATGGCGACGGCGATCGCGTCCTCCATCGGCCAGCCGTAGGCGCCGGCCGAGATCAGCGGGAACGCAACCGACTCCACGCCGAGTTCGTCGGCCACCGCCAGGCTGTTCCGATAGCACGACTCCAGCAGGACTCGATTCCGTTGCCCCGCAGCGAAATTCGGTCCGACGGCGTGGATCACCCAGTCGACCGGCAGGTTCCCGGCCGCCGTGTAACCCGCCTGGCCGGCGGGCAGCCCGTCGGGGAATCGCCGTATGCAGTCCTCCAGCACCAGCGGTCCGCCGACACGGTGGATCGCTCCGTCGACTCCCCCGCCGCCCCGCATGCGCGAGTTCGCCGCGTTCACCACGGCGTCGGTGGCGATCGCGGTGATGTCGCCGCGCACGATCTCGATCTCGGTCATAGCGTGATTGTGCATCGCCCCTCTGACAACGAACGGCCGTCGCGAGCTGGACCGATCGAGTATCAGGCTCCGATCAGCGGATCACCAGATCGTTCTTGGTAGCACTGAGCGTGATCGCGGCGATCCGCTTGCCGCGCATCCAGCCGTTCACGAACCGCTTGATCGCCGGGTCGCTCTTTCGCTTGGCCCACACGGCGTCGGGCAGTTGGACGGCACCGACCAGGTGCCGCGGTTTCGCGGTGAGGCCCGGTTGCGACGGTGACATCCGCATGCCGTCCGCGGTGTGCAGCAGGACCGGAATCCTGGTGCCACCCGGGGTGATCACCGTCGCTTCCCGGGTGGTGACCGCAGGATCGAAGTTCTTCACAGACAGCTTGTAGCCGGACGGGTCGGCCTTCAGCCCGATCTGATCCAGCATGCGCGGGTCGACGATGCTGTAGGGCAGACCGATGTCGATCAGCGTCTGGCCGTCGACCAACGCCGTGCGCGACGGCAACGAACCAGTCAGGTTCCAGGGCGTCGGCGCAGACAGCGTCTCAGCAGAACGATCGACCGACGAGTTCTCCAGCAGCGCGCCCTGCAGTTCGCCTCCGGTCTCGGTGAACTGCCACTGCTGCGCGTGAAGTCGCTTGTGCCAGAACCCGGTTCGGCCGTCGCGGCGCCCTTCCACCCGTAGTTCCCGGTTCTCCGCACCGGGGCCCGGCGAGACGACGGTGAGCGCCGACGTGATCTCGCCGGGGATCTTCGGCTGCGACTCCCATTCCGGTGAGGGCAGTTGGACGGCCGCGGTGGAGCGGTCCAACAGCTCCTGCGGCAGGCTACTCGCCGACGGCTTGCCGTTCTGCGAGTCCCAGCTGTAGCGGAAGAACACCGAGTCCGAGCCGGAGGAGTCGAAATCGAAAGTGCGCGTGAACATGTCGCCGTAGCGGTTCGTCACGAAGATGGTCGACGCCGATGCCGACAGCCCCACCATCTGAAGCCGGCCGTCGAGCGGGCTGCCGATCTCATAGCTACGGTCGTTCGGGAGCCACGGGTCGGCGTAGCCGATGCGGCTGCCGTCGCCGTACAGGTACGGAATCATGGTCATCTTGGCGCCGCCGCTCGGGTGCACGCGGCCGGCGATGTCGAGGTACTCCTTGTTGTCCCACGGCGACGTCACCGACAGCGCCCAGCCATTCGGCCGCACGGTGTCCGCCGGGAGCGTTTGCCCCTTCCCTGTCCAGAGCATCGCGCCCCAGCTCGACGTCCAATTCCACAGCAGCGGTGACTGATTCACCGGATCCATGGTGTAGATCCACCGATTCTTATCGATGGCGACCAGTTCGTCGTCGTCGAGCGAGATCGCGGTGAGCTGCCCCTGCAGGCACGACGGCAACGGCACCACCCGCCACTGTTTGCCGTACCGCGGCCGTGCCAGCAACTTGCCGCCGGGCAGCAGCGTGAACTCCCAGTACCGGTTGAACTGGGTTCGTTCGGTGCGCAGATCGACACGCGCGGGAGCTGCGGTGCCGGTGTACCGCGGGAAGGTCTCGAAACCGCGGCGATCACCGCTCGACGGAATCCCCGGTGGAACCTGCCCGCTGCCGAACGGGACGCACGCGGCGGGGCGGGACCGATCAGCGCTCGCCGGCGCTGCGACCACGGTCTGCACCAACGGCAGCAACGCGATCGCGGCGACGACTCCTCGACGAGCCCGATTCGATCGCGAGATCTGGTGTCCGCCAGGAAGTTTCGTAGGCTGACCGATCAATGGGTCGCTCCTCCGTGCGGCAGGTCATGCCGGGGCCAGACGCTGCGTTGGGTGGTCCCTTCCCATCATGCAACGTGAACGACTACGGATTCAGCATCTCGCGACACTGCTCGATCGTGTACTCGGCGATGCACTCGGCCCATTTGGTCTGCTCATCGGCCCACTTGTGCTGCGGCGTCTGGCCGACGTTCGCGCGCCACTGGTAGTCGTCGCACATGATCGCGACGCCATTGGCGTCCACCGCCGTGCGGCCGATACAGCGATCCCCGACCTGAGGTCCGGCCGCGGCCAGCGCCGCGATCGCCCACCTCGTTTTCATGTCCGCAGCGTGCCACACGCTGCGGACATCGACACCGGAACGCCTTGCGGCGCCCGGCTCACTCCCACTCGATGGTGCCCGGCGGCTTGCTCGTCACGTCGAGCACCACGCGGTTCACGTCGGGCACCTCGTTGGTGATGCGGGTGGAGATGATCTCCAGCGTCTCGTAGGGCACGCGCGTCCAGTCGGCGGTCATCGCGTCTTCCGACGAGACCGGGCGCAGCACGATCGGGTGACCGTAGGTCCGGCCGTCGCCCTGCACGCCCACGCTGCGAACGTCGGCCAACAGGACCACCGGGCACTGCCAGATCTGGCCGTCGAGGCCGGCCGCGGTCAGCTCCTCGCGGGCGATCAGATCCGCCTTGCGGAGCAGGCTCAGGCGGTCGGCGGTCACTTCGCCGACGATGCGGATCGCCAGGCCCGGGCCGGGGAACGGCTGACGGTTGACGATCTCCTCGGGCAGGCCCAGCTCGCGACCGACCGCGCGGACTTCGTCCTTGAACAGCAGTCGCAGCGGCTCGACCAGCGAGAACTCGAGGTCTTCGGGCAGGCCGCCGACGTTGTGGTGGCTCTTGATGTTCGCGGTGCCGCTGCCGCCGCCGGATTCGACGACGTCCGGGTACAGGGTGCCCTGGACCAGGAAGTCGATCGTCTGGCCGGTTGCGGCCTTGTCACCGAGGACTTCGGAGACCGCGCCCTCGAACGACCGGATGAACTCGCGGCCGATGATCTTGCGCTTGGTCTCCGGGTCGGAGACGCCGGCGAGGTGGCCGAGGAAGGTCTCCTCGGCTTCGACGGTCACCAGGCGTGCGCCGGTGGCGGCGACGAAGTCGGTCTGCACCTGCTCGCGCTCCCCCGCCCGAAGCAGGCCGTGGTCGACGAAGACGCACGTGAGGCGATCACCGATGGCGCGCTGGACCAGCGCTGCGGCAACGGCGGAGTCGACGCCGCCGGACAGGCCGCAGATGGCCAGACCGTCGTCGCCCACCTGGGCCTTGATGTCGGCGATCAGCGACTCGGCGATGTTGGCCGCCGTCCACGTCGGCTTCAGGCCGGCGACTTCGTACAGGAATCGGGTCAGCACTTCCTGCCCGTGCGGCGAGTGCATCACCTCCGGGTGGTACTGCACGCCGGCCATCCGACGGTCGAGGCACTCGAAGGCGGCGACCGGGGCACCCGGCGTCGAGGCCGTCACGGTGAAGCCCTCCGGCGCCGACTGCACGGCGTCGTTGTGGCTCATCCACACCGGCTGGGTGTCGGTGAGGCCGTGGTGGAGCACGCCGCCGTCGCCGGCGACGTCCATCATGGTGCGGCCGAACTCGCTGACGCCGGTCTTGGCCACGGTGCCGCCCAGCTCGGCGGTCATCTTCTGGAAGCCGTAGCAGATACCGAACACCGGAATGCCCTGGTCGAAGAGCTGCGAGTCGATCGACGGCGCGTCGTCGGCGTAGACCGACGACGGTCCGCCGGACAGAATGATCGCCGCCGGGTCCTTCGCCAAGAACTCGGAAAGCGGCGCGTCGTGCGCGATCACTTCCGAGTAGATGCGTGCCTCGCGCACCCGTCGCGCAATGAGCTGCGCGTACTGGGCACCGAAGTCGACGACGAGGACAGGGCGCGGGTGGTCAGCCGAGGATTCCGTCACGGAAGTCAGTCTATCGGCGCAAGCCCTCGATCCCCGAGTCAGCCCGAAGAACGCTCAACCGCTGTTGCCCGCCGTCGCCTTCTTACCCAGCCCCGCGCTGAGACTGCCGCACCGCTTCAGATCGGCGTGCTGCCGCCAGCCTGCAACCCATGCTCGTCGCACGGGAGGGCACGCCAACTCCTCTGCGCGTCCGCCCTTGCTTGCGGCCACCGATTGGTTTCACCAGTTGCCAGCACACCCCTCCATCGCTTGACCAGCGCATTTACAAGTGCCGCAACCAAAAACACCCCGGTGTTCCACTAGTTCCGCTCGTCCACCTCCAACGAAAGGAACTCCGATGTTCATCCCCATCGCCTTCATCATGGCCCTGATTCTGTTGCCTCTGGTCGCAGCGGCTGCGAAGTTCGCCGTCGCCCCCGCGGGCGGCCTCTCCATGCTCGGGCTCGTCGTCTGGCTCACGGCAGGCTTGTGGCCGGCGGTTCTCACCGTCGGAGCGATCCTCGCGCTGTGTGGAGCATTCCCCCGCATGGCGTATGTCGGTGCCGTCGTTTGGGGCGCGATCCTCGGCCTGCCCACGTTCCTGCTCACCGCCGCAATCGGCGCACCGATGTGGCTCGCCGCGGGGCTCGGCATTGTCGTCGCGTCCGTGCCGTTCAGCAGTTTGACCAAGACGGCCTGACCGGCTTCCTCGACGCGCTGCCGCGCACCTAAAACACTGGCGCGGCGGCGCGTCCTTCCCTTCGGATTTGCCCCACTTCATTGCGGTAGGCCTCGGCGACGTCAGCCAAGGTGCGGCCGAGCCGACACAGAGTTCTGACCAGCAGGAGTAGCAGCACGCGGCCACCGGTTCGGGTGTGGCCCCTGGGGCATGTGCGCAGAAGACGCCAAGTAGTGTCGGCATGCACCGATAGTGTGAGGCTGGTCGCAATGCCTTGCGGTCGAAGCAGGTATTGAACGACCTAGATGGGGGGAGCATGGACGTCTTCGGAGTGCACGGTCAGATGATCGACGATTATCGCTCCTTCACGTCGTCGTCGGTCGACGTTCTCGACCCGACAATTCGCCAACACATCGACGACTTGGCCGAGTCGAATGAACAGTGGCCGGAACCGTGGCTCTCCCTCAACCCGGTGTTCGCCTCCGGCGGGTCGATCGACGAACTCGTCACTGAGGGTCTGCTGCACCCCGAGTGCGAACGGATCTTCCGGCCGAAGTCCGGCCCGGACGACGCGGGCGGTCGACCGATCACGCTGCACCGCCACCAGCGCGAGGCGATCGAGGCCGCGGGTACGGGACAGTCCTATGTGCTGACCACCGGCACCGGTTCGGGAAAGTCGCTGGCGTACATCATCCCGATCGTCGATCGCGTCCTACGGATGGATCCGAAGCCGCCCGGCGTGAAGGCGATCATCGTGTACCCGATGAATGCGCTCGCCAACAGTCAGGTCGGCGAGTTGGAGAAGTTCCTGCGCTACGGATTCGGCGAAGGTGGCGAACCGGTGACCTTCGCCCGCTACACGGGTCAAGAGTCCGCGGAGGAACGGCAGGCCACTCTCCGGAATCCGCCGGACATCCTGCTCACCAACTACGTGATGCTCGAGTTGGTGCTCACTCGGCCCGAGGAGCGGCGCCGCTTGGTGCAAGCCGCCCAGGGGCTACACTTCCTCGTTCTCGATGAACTGCACACCTACCGGGGGCGTCAGGGCGCCGACGTCGCCATGCTGGTCCGCAGGGTCCGCGATGCTTGTCAGTCGCCGAATCTGCAGTGCGTCGGAACCTCGGCGACGATGGCCAGCGCCAGCACCGCAGCCGATCAGCGATCAGTCGTTGCGCAGGTTGCCAGTCAGGTTTTCGGCACTGAGGTGACTCCAGACCGGGTGATCGGTGAGACGTTGGCGCGGGCGACGATCGGAGATTCGGCCGACGAGTCGACCCTCAACAGCGAGATCCTGGCCGGTGGCGCTGTCGGCGACTATCAGCAGCTCGCCGCGTCCCCACTGGTGACCTGGATCGAGTCCGAGTTCGGTCTGGCCATCGACGATGCCACTGGCGCGATCGTCCGTCGACGACCCGTCACCGTGCACGATGCCTCCGCCCGGCTCGCCGGCCTGACTGGCCAAACCCGGGACGAATGCGAGACCGCGATCCGGGCCACGCTGATGGCGGGATCGGCGCAGCCTCATCCGACCACGGGGCGCCCGCTATTCGCCTTCCGACTGCACCAGTTCCTGTCCAAGGGCGACACCGTCTACGTGTCGATCGAGCCCGAGGACATCCGTCACGTCACGTCGACATACCAGGTCGTGGTGCCCGGCGAGCCGCACAAGGCGCTGATGCCGTTGGCCTTCTGCCGCGAGTGCGGCCAGGAGTATCTGGTGGTGGCGCGCACCGAACAGCGCAACACCGTGCGCTACCGACCGCGACGCGACCGGGATGCGAGTGGTGGTGACGACGCCAACGGCTACCTCTATGTGTCCACCGACCAGCCGTGGCCGGCCGATCCGATCGCCGACGGCCGTTACCCGGACTCGTGGATCGCCGACGGTCAGATCGTCGACCGCCTCAGCAAGCACCGGCCGCGACCGGTGCGCGTCGGTCTCGACGGCGCCGAGACTGACGACGGCCTCCCGATGACGTATGTCCCGTCGCCCTTCCGCTTTTGCCTGCGCTGCAAGATCTCCTACGAGCAGGCGCGCGGGAGCGACTTCGCCAAGCTCGCGACGCTTGACGCGGAGGGCCGTAGTTCAGCGGTCTCGGTCCTGTCGGCGTCCATCGTCCGATCCCTGAAACAAATGCCTGCCGACGCCCTGCCCGCCGACGCCCGCAAGCTCCTCACCTTTGTCGACAACCGCCAAGACGCGAGCCTGCAGGCCGGTCATTTCAATGACTTCGTCCAGGTGGTGCAATTGCGCGGAGCCCTGCACCGCGCGCTGACGCAGTGCGGTTCGCTGCGCCACGACGATGTGGCGCAGCAGACCGTTGCAGCGCTGGGCCTCCCGTTTGACTCGTATGCCCAAACTCCCGACGCCCAGTACGGTGCACGAGCGGCGGCCGAGCGCGCCTTCGCCGGGTTCATCGAATACCGCCTGTATGCGGATCTGCAGCGCGGCTGGCGGGTCACCATGCCGAACCTGGAACAGACCGGACTCCTACGCATCGACTACGAGTCGCTACCGGAGATCGCTGGCGACTCCGACTTGTGGCGTGCCACCGCGGCCCCATTATCGTCAGCGCCCAGCGGCGAGCGCGAAGATCTGTGTCGCATCGTCCTCGACGAGTTCCGACGGGAATTGGCCATCGACGTCGAATGCCTGTCCCTCGACGGCTACGAGCGACTCCGCCGATCCTCTGATCAGCACCTGACTGGGTTGTGGGCGCTCGCCTCCCGCGACATCGCTCCCATCGTGGCCAGTGTGTCCACCCGCAGCGGCTCTCCCGGCCGACCCCGCCAGGAAGTACGTTTCACCGGCCGCTCCGCTCTGGGCCGCTATATCAAGGACCGCAGCGGTCTGCGCCGGTTGGACGGCACCGCACTCGACACCGCGGACGCGCAAGAAATCATCGAGCATCTGCTCGACGTTCTCGCCCGCGTCGGACTTCTGAACAAAACCACGAACACGCCGGCCGACGGCCCCACGTACCGGCTCAAAGCCTCCGCGGTCATCTGGGCTCTCGGCAACGGTCTTGCCGGTGCCCCGGATCCGCTGCGTAGGACGGCCGCCGCCGACCAGGGATTGAGGATCAATCCCTTCTTCCAAAACCTGTACCGGGCCACCGCCGCCTCTCTCGCGGGCCTGCGGGCGCGCGAGCACACCGCCCAGGTCGGGTCGCACGATCGACAGGAGCGAGAGGACGAATTCCGTTCCGGCGCACTGCCATTGATGTTCTGTTCCCCCACCATGGAGTTGGGCGTCGACATCGCCAGCCTCAACGCCGTCGGTCTTCGCAATGTGCCGCCGACCCCGGCTAACTACGCGCAGCGATCCGGCCGGGCTGGCCGGTCCGGGCAGCCGGCCCTGGTCGTCACCTATTGCGCCACCGGCAATTCCCATGATCAGTATTACTTCCGCCGGTCGCGCGACATGGTCGCCGGTTCAGTGGCTGCGCCGCGTCTGGACCTGACGAACGAGGCCCTCCTCGCTTCGCATCTGCACGCACTGTGGCTGTCGGAGACCGGCGCCGACTTGCGGTCGCGGATGCCGCAGCTACTGGACGTCGGCGATCCAGGAAAGCCGATCAACGCCGATCTCGCCACGGCGATCGGCGATCCGGATGCGATCACCCGAGCCATCGCTCGTGCCGAGCAAATCACTCTGCCGCTGCGCGAGGACCTGGAGCGGACGCCGTGGTGGCACGAACAGTGGACGGCCACGGTCATCGGCGCAGCACCGCGTTCCTTCGACGCCGCATGCAACCGGTGGCGGGACCTGTATCAAGCAGCAATGGCCGACCAGGATGAGCAGAACCGGATCGTCCTGGACACATCAGCGCTACCCAAAGCCCGAAAGGCCGCCGAGTCGCGGCGTCGTGAGGCCGAACAGCAGCTCCGCCTGCTGCGAAACGAAGACTCCGACCGCGGCCATTCGGACTTCTACACCTACCGATACTTCGCCTCCGAAGGTTTCCTACCCGGGTACAGCTTCCCGCGGCTGCCGTTGGCGGCCTACATTCCCGGCGTGCGATCGGCCGCCGGACGCGGCGACGGCGGCGACTACCTGCAGCGTCCCCGCTTCCTCGCAATCAGCGAGTTCGGCCCGGGTTCGCTCATTTACCACGAGGGCGCCCGATACGAGGTCCAGCGAGTGCAGATCCCGATGGCAGCCGGTGGTATCGGGACTGTGGACTTGCAGGATGCGCGCCGCTGTGAGGAGTGCGGCTATCACCATCAGCGGCAGGCAGGGCTGGACGTGTGCGAGAACTGCAGCGCGAGCCTGGCACCACCGCGCACTCAGCTGATGCGCATGCAGACCGTCTTCACCCGTCGCCGCGAACGCATCTCGTCCGACGAGGAGGAGCGTCGTCGGGCCGGGTTCGAAATGGAGACGTCGTTCCGGTTCAGCCAGCACGGCCCGCGATCCGGTCGAGTGAATGCCGCCGTCGTCGGCAACGACGGTCCCCTCGCCGAACTGACCTACGGCGACACCGCCACGGTTCGGGTAACCAATCTGGGGCGTCGCCGACGGAAGAATCCCAACGTGCTCGGCTACTGGCTCGACACGGTCAAAGGCCATTGGCTCAGTGATAAGGCCGCCGCCGATGCCACACCGCAGGACGACGATCTGCCGGCAGCCGATGAAACGCCCACAAAGGCCAAGGTGATCCCCTATGTGGAGGACACCCGCAACATCGCCGTGGTGCGACTGTCGGCGAGCGTCGACGAGACGATCGCCACCACGCTGCGCTACGCGCTGGAGCGCGGTATGGAGGCCGAGTTCCAGCTCGAGGACTCCGAGCTGTCCAGCGAAGCCCTCCCTGATCCTGCCGAACGGGCCCGCATGCTGTTCACCGAGTCCGCCGAAGGCGGCGCGGGGGTCCTGCGGCGGCTGCACGCGGAGCCCGACGCACTGGCGCGGGCGGCTCAGCGGGCACTGGAGATCGCCCACTTCAGTCGGATGGGCGACGATCTGGCCCACGCCGACACCGCGCGGGAGCGCTGCGAAAAGGCCTGCTACGACTGCTTACTGTCGTACGGAAACCAGTCGGATCACCAGCTGATCGACCGCCACGCCATCCGGGATCTACTGTTGGCGCTGGCCTCAGCGCGCACCACTCCCGAGACACAGACCGTCGGCGCGGATGCGGCTGCCGCTGCCGCGCTGTCCCGCTGCCGAACCGAAGCCGAACGGCGATTCGTGGAGTTCCTGGTGGCCAACGAGTTCCGCCTCCCCGACGCCGTGCACTTTTCAGTGGGCACTGCATCGGCTGACTTCGCCTTTTACGGCGAAGGATCGGGCACCGCGGTCCTGATCGACTCGGCCGACATGTCGGCCGGTCCGGGACGGGATGCAGCGGCCGAAGATGAGTTTCTCGACCACGGCTGGTCGGTTCTTCGACTCCTCGAGAACGGCGATTGGCTCACTGAAGTACGTGCGAACAGATCCGTGTTCGGCGCAGGAAGGACGTAGGCAATGGGGTTCGCTCCGGGCAATCTGGTTTCCGCACGCGGTCGTGAATGGGTGGTGTTGCCCAACAGCACCGACGACTTCTTGGTGCTGCGCCCCCTCGGCGGACTCGACGACGACATCGCCGGGGTGTTCGTCACCGAAGGGGTGGCCCCTGCAGCGTTTCCCCCGCCCGAGCCCGCCGATCTTGGCGATCACTTCAGCGCCCAGCTTCTAACCAACGCACTGCGCATCGGTTTCCGGTCCACCGCCGGACCGTTCCGCTCACTGGCCTCCATCGCCGTCCAGCCCCGCGCCTACCAGCTGGTGCCACTGATGATGGCCTTGCGTCAAGACGTGGTACGTCTGCTCATCGCCGACGACGTGGGTATCGGTAAGACGATCGAGGCCGGGTTGATCGCCACTGAACTGCTGGCCGTCGGCGACGCGCGCGGACTGTCGGTGCTGTGCAGCCCGGCGCTGGCCGAGCAGTGGCAGTCCGAGTTGCGCGAGAAGTTCGGGCTAGAGGCCGAGCTGGTTCTGCCGTCGACGGTCCGCCGCCTCGAACGCGGCCGGATCGGCTCCGAGTCCATCTTCGAGCGCTACCCGATCACGGTGGTGTCCACCGACTTCATCAAGAGTGCCCGACGGCGGCACGAATTCCTGCGGACCTGCCCAGACTTGGTGATCGTCGACGAAGTTCACACCTGTGTGACTGCGGTCGGCCAAGGTGGCGCCGGACGCACCCAGCGTTACGAACTGATCCGAGATCTGTCCGCGGACCACAAACGCCACATGATCTTCGCCAGCGCGACCCCCCATTCGGGCAAGGAAGAGGCGTTCCGGAACCTCCTCGGGTTGCTCGATCCAGCATTGGCCACAGTCGATCTGGAAGATCGGCGCGGCCGCGAACTACTGGCCAAACACTTTGTCCAACGTCGTCGCGGCGATATCCGGCGTTATCTCGACGAGGACACTCCGTTCCCCAAGGACCGACTCATCAAGGAGGTTCCGTACGCGCTGTCGCCCGAATACCAGGCGCTGTTCGAGAAGGTCCTCGACTACGCGCGAGAGACCGTGCGCACCGATCAGGGCGACCTAACCAAGCGGGTCAACTGGTGGTCGGCTCTGGCGCTTCTGCGGGCACTGGCCTCCTCACCGCGGGCCGCTGCGCAAACGCTGCGGACCCGCGCGGCGTCGGCGGCCGCCCATTCACCCGCCGAAGCCGATGCGATCGGCCGCGCGATGGTCCTCGATCAAGCTGACGACGAAGCGCTGGAAGCAGCCGACACCACCCCTGGCGCCGACACCGGTGACGAACCGGGTGGAGCCGCGGCTCGACGGCTGCGCGGTTTCCTCAACGACGCCAAGAAGTTGGAGGGTAAGGCGGACAAGAAGATCGGCGCACTCGTCAAGGAAGTCAAAGCGCTCCTCGCCGAGGGCTGTGATCCCATCGTCTTCTGCCGCTTCATCGACACGGCCGAGTATGTGGCCGAACACCTCGACAAGGCCCTTGGCAAGAACGTCGCGGTGCGAGCGGTCACCGGCACGCTCCCACCCGCAGAACGCCTGGCCCGGATCGACGAACTGACCGCGAGCGAAGGCCGTCACGTGCTGGTGGCGACCGATTGCCTGTCGGAAGGTGTGAATCTCCAGGAGAGCTTCCAAGCCGTCGTCCACTACGACCTGGCTTGGAATCCGACGCGCCACGAACAGCGCGAAGGCCGAGTCGATCGGTTCGGGCAGCGGGCTGACCAGGTACGGGCGATCACTCTGTACGGCCGCGACAATCAGATCGACGGCATCGTCCTCGAGGTGTTGCTCCGCAAACACGAGGCGATCCGTCGGGCGACGGGCGTGTCGGTGCCTATTCCCGACAACAACTCGGCCGTCCTCGAGGCACTGATGGAGGGGCTGCTGCTGCGAGGCCAGGATGCGGAGCAGTTGTCCCTCGACTTGGGGGTACGGGAGAAGCAGGAATCGCTCTACCGGGAGTGGGAGTCGACCGCCGAACGCGAACGGCTGGCTCAGACCAAGTACGCCCAGCACGCGATCAAGCCTGAAGAGGTCTCGGCCGAGGTGGCGGTGGCGCGCGCCGCTCTGGGCACTGACGAGGACGTAGCGACGTGTGTCGAGCACGCCTTGCGGGCGTTGCATTCGACGATCACTCCGACCGAGGAGGGCTTCACCGCCACCCTCGCACCGTTGCCGGTCGGGCTTCAGGATGCCTTGCCCCTCGGGCGTCACGATCCACTCCCGTTTTCCGCAGACCTTCCGGTCCGACGCGGCGAGGCCGTGCTGAACCGGACCGACCCCAGCGTCGAGGCCATCGCGCATTATGTGCTCGAATCGGCCCTCGACTCGGCCCTCGACCCCGCCCTGCGCCCGGCACGCCGGTGTGCGGTGATCCGGACCGCGACGGTGAGTACCCGCACCACCCTGCTGGTGGTGAGGTACCGATTTCACTTAGAGCTGCCGTCCCGCTCGGGAACCCGGGAGTTGATCGCAGAGGACGTCGCCACCCTCGCCTTCGAGGGAGCCCCGGCACAAGCGCGATGGCTCGACGATGCCACCGCGGCCGGCCTGCTGGCGGCCACCCCCAGCGGTAACGTCCCGACTCTCCAGGCCGAGCAGTTCATCTCCCGTGCGCTCAACGGCCTGCCGGACCTGTCAGCACACCTGGATCAGACCGGAGCTGCGCTGGCCGATCATCTGCGGGCCGCGCACCGTCGTGTCCGGCAGGCATCCGCGGAGATCGTCCGCGGCCTGCGCGTGGAAGTCGAACCGAACGCCGATGTGCTGGGCGCCTTCGTCTTTGTTCCGCCGATCGTGGAGGCACAGCAGTGAGTGCACGACCGCTGTCCGACGGCGACTTCGCCGGTATCCGAATCCAAGGTGGGCTCCTCCCCGCCGATCTGCCATCGACACTGGCGGCCGGATTCGACCCGACCGGGAAGGTGCTGTCGGCCAACGACTTCCACCTGGCCACGGGCGAGTCGGTGCGCGACGCCGCCAACCGGGTGTGGGCATACCTGCGGGGTGTCTGGACCGGTTATCGGGAGGCGCTCGCGGCGCTCCCCGTCGACGCACCGACTGCGTCGCTGACCCGCGAGCGCTTCCTGCTGGTGCTGCTCGATCAGCTCGGTTACGGCCGCGTACCGACCACCGGCCGCGGCGGTATCGATGTGGATGGACACTCCTTCCCGGTGTCCCACCTGTGGGAAGCCACTCCGATCCATCTGCTCGGTTGGGGCACTCCGCTGGACACCCGTACCAAGGGGCTGGCCGGTGCCGCTGGATCGTCACCACAGTCGATGGTGCAGGAGCTGCTCAATCGCAGTGACGATCACCTGTGGGCGATGCTGTCGAACGGACAGGTACTTCGGCTGCTGCGCGATTCCACCTCGTTGGTGGGTTCGGCGTACGTCGAGTTCGACTTGGAAGCGATCTTCGACGGCGACTTGTTCGCCGATTTCCTGCTGCTGTACACCCTGTGCCAGGTGTCGCGGGTGGAGATTCGCGATGACGCTATCGGCCCGGTCTCGTGCCGGCTGGAGCAGTGGCGCACTGAGGCCGTCGAATCAGGCTCGCGTGCGTTGAACTTGCTGCGCGACGGTGTGGTCGATGCGCTCCGCACCCTGGGCAGCGGCTTTCTGACCCACCCGACCAACACCGGTTTACGCGACGATCTGGCCGCTGGAAAACTCTCGGTGGACGACGTCAACCACGCACTGCTTCGCGTCGTCTACCGGCTGCTGTTCACCTTTGTGGCCGAAGACCGCGATGCGCTGCTCGATCCGTCGGCGACACCCGAGGCCCGGCAGCGGTATGCCGACTACTTCTCTACCGCGCGGTTGCGCACGACAGCCCGGCGGCGCCGCGGCGGCCGCTACGCCGATCGCTGGCGCGCACTGACCCTGGTGTGGGAAGGCCTGGGTCGCGAACAAGGGCACCCCGAATTGGGCCTTCCCGGTCTCGGCGGCTTGTTCGAGCGCGGAGACCTCGACAACCTTCTCCTTGAGTGTGAGCTCTCCAACGAGGCCCTCCTCGCGGCGGTGCGCTCGTTGTCGTTGGTGCGCGAACCCAAGTCGCAGGCGCTGCGCGTGGTGGATTACCGCAATCTGGGTGCGGAGGAGCTGGGCAGCATCTACGAGGCGCTCCTGGAGTTCGTTCCCCAGTGGGATCCAGCGACCAAGCGCTACACCCTCGACATCACCTCGGGCAATCAACGCAAGGACACCGGCTCGTACTACACCCCGACCTCCCTGGTGGAGTCGCTGCTCGACACCGCGCTGGACCCTGTGCTCGACGCCGCGGTCGTCTCCGCCGACGACGCCCAGGGGTCGGTGGCAGCGTTGCTCGCGGTGACCGTGTGCGATCCGGCGTGTGGCAGCGGACATTTCCTGGTCGGTGCGGCCCGCAGGATCGCCAAGCGGGTCGCGGCGATCCGCACCGGAGATCCCGAACCTGCGCCAGAACAGGTGCGCTCGGCCATGCGCGAAGTGGTCTCGAGCTGCATCTACGGCGTCGACATCAATCCGCTGGCCGCCGAGCTGGCGAAAGTGTCGTTGTGGATGGAGGCCTTGGAACCGGGGCGGCCACTCACGTACTTGGATGCACAGATCAAGGTGGGCAACGGTCTGATCGGTGCCACCCCGAGGCTGCTGGCCGAAGGTCTGCCCGATGCTGCCTTCAAGCCGATCGAGGGCGACGTCAAGCAGATCGCCACCGCAACCGCGAAGGCTAACAAGGCCGAACGCGGCAACCAGGGCAGTCTTTTCGACCTGGGCGAGTCGATCACCGCGAACACCGGCCTGGGAGCTCAGCTGGAGAACGTGATCGGCACGCAGGCGCTGTCGCTGTCCGACGTCCACGTCCAGGCAGTCCGATTGCGCGCGTACACCGATTCCACCGAGTATCGGCAAGCTCGACTGCTCGCCGATGCATGGTGCGCCGCCTTCGTGTGGCCCCTGCATCCGGGAGCCCCTACCCCTGTCACACAGGGGACGCTCGCTGCGCTGCGCGCCGGGCACGCCCTCGATGTCCGACAGAAGGAGCACGTCGCGCGGCTAACCGCCGAGTACCGATTCTTCCACTGGCACCTGGAGTTCCCGCACCTGTTCCCCACCACGGCAGCTCCCGGAGACGCCGTCGACGAGGAGACCGGCTGGGCCGGCGGCTTCTCGGTGGTCCTGGGTAATCCCCCGTGGGAACGAGTGAAGCTGCAAGAGCAGGAGTTCTTCGCCGCCCGAGATCCCGAGATTGCGACCGCACCGAACGCTGCGGCCCGCAAACGGTTGATCGCGCACCTGCCGGAAACCAATCCAGCGCTGTACCAGTCGTTCGTCGCCGAGAAGCGACGAGCCGAAGGGACCTCCCACATCCTGCGCAATTCCGGGCGCTACCCGTTGACTGGCCGCGGTGACATCAACACCTACGCAGTATTTGCCGAGGCCGACCGGAGTCTGTTGGCCGGACGAGGCCGTCTCGGTGTGATCCTCCCGACCGGAATCGCCACCGATGCGACCACGCAATACTTCTTCAAGGATCTGGTCACCCACGGCTCGATCGTGAGTCTGTACGACTTCGAGAACTCGCGCCCGCTGTTCGACGGCGTGCACCGCAGTTTCAAATTCTGCCTGCTCACCCTGGCCGGCCGCAGCACTCGGGAGCCGCGCGCCGATTTCGCCTTCTTCGCGCACGATCCCACAGATCTGCAACAGCCGGACACTTGCTTCACCCTGACCCCAGAGGAGATCACCCTGCTAAACCCGAACACCGGCACCTGCCCGGTATTCCGGTCACGCCGCGACGCAGAGATCACCTTGAGCATCTACCGACGAGTCCCCGTCCTGATCAACGAGAACGACCCGGTGAACGGCAATCCATGGGGCGTCAAGTTCATGACGATGTTCCACATGTCCAACGACTCGCATCTGTTCCACACCCGCGAGGAACTCGAAGCCGACGGCTGGGTCCTCAACGGCAACGTCTTTGAGAGGTATCGCGGCGGACAGCCCGAACGAATGCTCCCGCTCTACGAGGCCAAGATGATCCACCACTTTGACCACCGGTGGGCCACCTATAAGCCCGACGGCTCCGTGCGTGACGTGACACTCGCAGAAAAACAGGATCGCGAGTTTGTCGTCTTGCCTCGTTACTGGGTAGTGGACGGTGAAGTCTCAACCAAACTCGACGGCCGTTGGGAACGGAATTGGCTTCTCGGCTGGCGCGACATCTGCCGCAGCACCGACGAGCGCACCTGTATAGCCACCATCAACGGTAAGCACGCATCCCCCGAAGGCGGCACGCTGATCACATTCTGCGAGCCTCCTGAGGCTGCGCCATTGATACTTTCGAATTGGAACAGCTTCGCGTTCGATTTCGTCACACGGCAGAAGGTCGGCGGCACCCACCTCAAGTACTTCACAATGCGCCAGCTTCCAATGCTCGCACCCGCGGCCACCGAGTCCGTACCGGCTTGGGCGGGCACGAGCGTTGCTGAGTGGGTCACCGAACGAGCAACCACACTGCTCGCCGACAACTACGAGATGAAGCCACTCGCTGACGATCTCGGTCTGCCCACTACAAATAGCGCGTGGGATCCTGGTCACCGCAAGGAGATTCGCGCCGAACTCGACGCGGCGTTCTTCCACCTGTACGGGATCAAACGCAACGACGTGGACTACATCATGGACACGTTCCCGATCGTCAAGCGCAAGGACGAAGCCGAGTTCGGCGAGTACCGGACCAAACGGCTCATCCTGGAAAACTATGACGCGATGACAGCGGCAATGATCGGAGACGGCGAGTGACCATCGAGGGCGCGAGTATGGACCGGCCGAGTATGGACCGGCCGGGCGCACCGGCCGTAGAGCTGATCGGCCGCCGCTTCATCGACGAGGGGTTCGGTGACGGCGAATCGGTATTCACCCCCGGTCGCCGAATCTGGACGGTGGAGTATTTTCAGGAGCTCAAGAAGGTGTTCGTCGACCGACCCGATGCGGGTTCGTCTGACTTCTTCAGCAAGCTCGATCTCCAACTCGCCTCGGCGTCGTCGAACACAATCCAGTTGTTCGCCGAGTTGTTCACCGTCAACCTGCTGCCGCTGGACGACTACACCCCGGGCAAGAAGATGCAGCTGATCGAGAAGGTGCTGGCCAAGTGCCGACCCTCGGTCGCTATTCCCGACGAGGTGGTCGCGGCGCTGTCACGCGGCGTTTTCGGCGGCGGTGTTGCCTTCAAGACCTACCGGTGGGCACAGCTCAGTGTGCTGATCGAACTCGGTCTGGAGATTCGTAGCCTCCCTGCTGCGGAACGCGAGCGCATCCTGGCCGACCCGTTGGCGTTTCGCGCGCTGGTCAGCCCAACTCCTAAAGAATCCCAGCCCGCTCAACGCCAGAGCCTGCTGTACCTGGCGTTCCCGGACTTCTTCCTGCCGATCGTGGCCCGCAAGGACCGTGTCGCCATTCGCGACGCCTTCGCCAGTGACTACCTCGATCGTCTGCCCGGCGACGTCGACGTCGACCTGCACGACATCTACCGCGCGATGATGGACGCCCAGGGCGGTCCGGTCGACTTCTATAACTCCCCGTGGAAGGAGATCTGGCAGCCGCCTTCCGCGGCCGACCCGGAACCGACCGACGAGGTGACGCACGCCTGGAAGGTCTACGGCTCGGGCGTCAACGGTCAGGACATGGTGCCGATCTGGCGGCGTAAGGGCACCGTCTCACTGTCGGCCAAGTTCCTCCGGGAGGTCGAAACCGGCATCGACAAGGACACACTGCGCAAGATCGTCGAGGACGACTACCGCTCGTCCTCCTACTCAGTCCGCCAAGACAAAGCCGATGAGTTCTACGCGTTCCTCAACCGGATGCACCCTGGCGACCTCATCGTCACCAGTAGCCGCGGAAGCGTCCATATCGGCACGGTGACCGGCGAGGCTGAACACGTGCGCAGCAGCGACGGCCGGTCGAATCTGCGCCGACCCGTCAGCTGGAACACCCGGCCGATCAGCAACGAGGAGGTGCCGAAAGACCTCGCGACGCGCCTGGCCTCCCAGGGCGAGGTGGTCGACCTGACCTCTCACATCGACACCATCCGGGAGTTGATGGGCCAGCGCCGAGACTTCACCCCGGCCAAGGGACTCAACATTCCCGACCCGGACGACAAGCTCGCCGCTCGGTTGCATGTCCCTGTGTCCTGGCTGCAGGAGTGCGTCACGCTGCTGAGGGATCGACCGCAGCTGATCTTCTATGGACCGCCCGGGACCGGAAAGACCTATCTGGCCAAAGAACTCGCCGGCTACCTGGTCGGCGAGTCGAACGTCAAGATCGTGCAGTTCCACCCGGCGTACTCCTACGAAGACTTCTTCGAGGGCTACCGCCCGGCGCAGAAGGGCGCCGGCCAGGTCGGGTTCGAGCTGCGCCCGGGTCCACTCCGACGGCTGGTCGACAAAGCGAACGAAAGTCCCGATGCCACGTTCGTCCTGATCATCGACGAGATCAACCGGGGCAATCTCGCAAAGATCTTCGGCGAGCTCTACTTCCTTCTCGAGTATCGCGACGAGGGCATCGATCTGCTCTACAGCTCGGCCGATTCCGAGCCGTTCATGTTGCCGCTCAATGTGATTCTGCTCGGCACCATGAACACCGCCGATCGGTCCATCGCGCTGGTCGACGCGGCGATGCGCCGACGCTTCGCCTTCCTGCCGCTGCATCCGGCGGAGGAGCCCACCAGCAGCATCCTTCGGTCCTGGCTACGCGAGGAGGGGCACCCGCCGGAGGTGGCCGACCTTCTCGATCAACTCAATGCGCTGATCGACGATGAGGACTTCAAGATCGGGCCGTCGTACTTCATGCGGGCGGCAGTCTTCACCGACGGCGGTCTGGAACGTGTGTGGAAGACGTCGGTTCTCCCGCTGCTGGAGGAGTTCCATTACGGCGACCGCAGCGTCGACGTGTCTTCTCGTTACGGCCTCGACGCCATCCGGAAGACAGTAACCGCGCAGCACGCCGATCGCGACACCGATGTCACCGATTCCGCTGGCCCAGAAGCCGACGCCCAGGACCCCGACGACCCACGCACCGACTTCTGAGACGCCCACGATGACGACACCGCGTCGGCTTCTCCTGACGGAGGGCGGGACCGCACAGCGAACGACGCTGACCGCCGACGAGTTTCAGGCCATCAGCGGTCTGGGCCTTGCGACCGCAACCCCGACTCTCGTGTCGGGGGTCTACGAGGTGGCCGCCGGCAGCAAGATCGGCGCCGTATCCGTCGGCGATCTCCAAATTCTGGTGCGGCCCAAGATCACCGACCTGAATCGGCTGATCTTCTTGCTCGGCTACAGCCGCCGTCCAGTCTGGCGCGACGACCCGGTCGAGCTGGCGCGCGACGACGAGCTGTTCCCCGCATTGGCCGAAGTCTTCTCGAGGCTGGCCACCCGCGCGACCGACGTCGGACTGCTGCAGGGCTACCGGACCGTCACCGACACTTTGCCGGTGCTACGCGGGCGCGTGCTGGCCACCGAGCAGATGACGCGACGATTCGGCCTGCCGGTGCCGCTGGCCGTGGAGTACGACGATTTCACCGTCGACATCGCCGAGAACCGTCTGCTGCTTGCCGCGACCCTGCGACTGCTGGGTGTCGCCGACCTGTCACTCGATGCGCGTCGGAGGTTGCTGCGACTTCGACGGCTACTCAGCGATGTCTCCGCCCCGGTCCGCGGTGCCCCACTGGACGAGTGGCACGCATCGCGACTGAACACGCGCTATCACGACGCGCTCCGCCTCGCGGAGGTCGTGCTCGGCGCCCAATCCTTTGAACAGCGCGCCGGAGACCTGACCGTCACCGGCTTCATGTTCGACATGTGGCGGATTTTCGAGGACTTCGTCTGTACCGCCCTCGGGGAGACGCTAGGAGACCGCGGCCATCGGACTGCCACCCAATTCACCAGCCATCTCGACGTCGACCGCCGGGTGACGATGAAGCCCGACCTCGTCTGGCTCGGTGAGGGCAACCGCGTGCTCGGCTTGGTCGACGCGAAGTACAAAGCGGAACGCCCCGAGGGCTTCCCCAACGCCGACCTCTATCAGGTGCTCGCCTATTGCACCGTGTTCGGACTATCCGAGGGCCACCTCATCTATGCGAAGGGCAATGAGCCAACCAGGACGCACATCGTGAGCGGCAGTGGGGTCGCCATCCACTGCCACACTCTGGATCTCGCCCTGCCGCCGACCGACCTACTCATCCAGGTTGACCAACTCGCCTCGACCATCTCCGAACCGCACGTCAGCGGACTGGCTCGAGCTCGGGCTGCTGCGCGTACGCCTCCTTCTTGAGAGCTCATCTAGTGGATCCTCGGATTTCTGTATAAGAACACGTGTGCGTCGAAGATCTGGACCAGACGGCGAGAGGGAACCGCGCGATCATGCCCGGGCACACCACCGAACGGGCACGGCGCTCTGCAGATATGTCGATATTGGGAGCATCCCGGCCGGTGCCGGTGACCGATCCGGCCGCCCTCATTGCGGAGACTTTCGGTGTCCGTCGACGCAAGGTGATGGTCGCCGACTACCGCCGCCAGGGGTGTGCCCGTGCTTACGTGTCATCCGACGCGGCCGGGCTGGCGCGGAGGCCTACCCGGTCCGTCAATTCCCTTCATACGGGCCAAAAGTGGAGGGGTAGGCCAGGTGTCGCACACTCTGTTCACGAGGCCCGATCCTCAACCGGAAACCGCGCTCACCAGAACTCTCCCACCTTTGACCCTAGCGGGGTCGCTGAGGTAGATCGCCTCGCGACTACTCACGCCGTTGCCGCGCTCGGCGGAAGGACGATCACCGAGCCGTCCGCCTGCTTCACCATGTCGATGGCCACATCAGCCTGTCCGAGCGAGCTCGACACTTGGTCGCCGAGCGCTCGGAGTCGCTGGGTTGTGTGCAGAAGCTTGTCGACGGAGGCCGAGCTGAAGGTGAAGTCGCGGATGCCGTGCGACCTATCGAGTTGCAGTGTGGACAACCGGAGGCGAACGTCGTCGAGATCGTCGGTCAACTTCTCAAGGTTCTGGGCATCCAACTTCAACGCTGCCGAGAAGTTCTCGAACTCATTCCCCTCGTCCTGCTGAGCGTGCTCCACCGCCTGCAGAACGAGGACCCTCCGCTTGAGCGCGATGGCCAAGTCGGCGAGTTCGAGGTGCGCATAGAACTCGCCGTCCTCGTCATCGATTCCGTTGATCGCGCCGACGAGCGCCGGCAGTTCCACCTTGTCGCCCCGCAGCTTTTTGAGCGCCTTCTTCCACCCCTTCGCACGGCGTTCGGCAGCGGCAATCGCGGTATCGATTGCATGCACAGCTGATCCGAGACCCAGCGAGGAGCTGATCTTTCCCTTGTCGAGCAGAATCGCGGTGGCCTTATCGATGGCATTCCGGCAACCGTCCAGGCTGTTTCGCTCGTCGTCGAGTCGATCCTGATGCAGTTTCTCCAACAGCACGGTGATCTTTTCGATCGCGGCGCGTCGCTGCTGCTCGGCATAGACGCTGGCGCCTGCAGCGATGCTGAACATGATCAACGGGGCGGCCACCGTCGCGAGACCGGCTGTAGCTGCGCCAGCGGTCACCGGGACGTATGTCGCCTGAGCGGCGATCCCCTTGGAACCGAGAAGCGCGCTATGCACACCCCCTGCGGCTGCCTTCGACGGCATGGACCGCAGGACGTTACCGCTGACCTGTGCCGCCACCTTGGCCGGAACCGTCATGCGGTACAGCGTCTCGCCGCTACCCGCTGCGGAGGGCAGCACTTTGGACGTGGTGGCCGTAAGAGTCGAGAGCTGTTGAGCCAAGGGGCTCAGGCTGCTGAAACTCATACCACCGGAAGTATCGAGCGACTCCGGCTTCGGTCGCACTTCCAACGTCGCGACGGGCGATTCAGCCATCACGGCGAGAACGCTGCGCAGTTCACTCAACCTGGCGGGCGTCATCGCCTCGTCCAGCTTGACCGGCGTATGCACCTCGGCCGTGGACAGTGTCCAGAGCGGAATAATCTCCGCGGTGGTTTCAGTAGTCATCTTGCTGCCTTCATCTCGCGACACGGGCTGCGCCTCAACTGGACGCCGCCGAATTCCCCGAAACCATATCCGCTGCGTCGGACACCTCCACTCGACACCAGCTCTCGAAGGCCAGCAGGTTGCACCCGCAACGGACTGATCGGGTCGACCGTCGGCAGCCGATTAGTCCGTTCGGATGAATAGCCGATCCGGTGACCTGGCCACCCGTCCACCGGGATCCGAACGTCCGGACCAACTGCTATACCTGTCGTGTTGCGGAAACTCTCCGCTCGCCGGGTCGCTCGGGACCACCCGACGTAGGCACGCGAGACAGAATCCTGGGGCCCACATTGACGATTCTCGACCAGCTGCCACGCTTCTCGGCACAGGACACAGGTGCGGTCGGCGAAGGGACCCTGGACCCGCTCGGACTCAGTCCCGTCGCCGAACGAATCGCGGAACTCCTGGCTCCCGGGCTGCGCGCCCGTATGGGTCAACCGCGTTTCACCACGCTCGCAGCTGTTGGCGCAATGGCACAACCTGATCCGGGCACGGTTTCTGCCTCGAACGGTCCGGCGGCGGACATCGCATTCGAATGGCTCGTTGCAGAAGCCCTGGCCCGCGACAAGGGCGCGAATCCCCCGCATACCTTTCCTGGCTCACGCAAGGTGGCCCGCGCCCTGCGGCGCAACGAGCGGGTCAGCGCCTCCGACTACCTTGCCTCACCCCGGGTCTTCGGATTCAACGGTGTTTACCGCCCGTTCGCTCGGTACGCCGGAGTCCTCGAAGACAAATCTGATGAACTCGGACTCAAGGCCACCGGACTGGTCGAAGCGTGGGAGCAGGATCAAGGCCTTTCCGGATTCGCCAGCCGCCAGCCGGGCACCGAGGGCAATCGCTTCCGCGCCGAAGCGAGCAAGTACGTTCAGGACGCCATGGAGAAAGGTGTGGTGACAGCGCCGGCGACCGGGCAATTCCTCCGGAACCTGGCGCAGGTCGCGAACCCCACGGGCGCCGGTCCGCGAGAACGCGCGTATCTCCGCGATCTGCTTCTCCACGGCCGGGTCGGCGACGGTGAGATCCGCGATGAACTCGTCCAGTTGATCGCCAACGAACTCGCCGCAGGACCCGATGACATGTCGATCTCCGACCGCAGCCTCGCCGAGTTCGTCGTGCCCAAGGCCAGCACAGTGACTCGGCGCGTCCTCGAGTCGGCGATCGCCTACGAAACCTGCGCCGCCCAGATGGACTACGCCTTCCGCAGCGTCCTTCGACACGGCAGTTCTCTGCACGGCGCCTTCACGCTGGACATGGCTGCCGACGCCGAGGGTGTAGCGGAGATTGCAGCCGACTTCCCCGCACTCGTCGACGCCGCCCACACCGCGGCGGGAGCGCTGCAGTCACCCCTGTGGGCAGTGAGCCCGTTCGAGGCATTCACCGAACCACTCGATCCACTTCAGTTCGCCCAAGCCCTGATCACCCACCACCACCGGGTCCAGGCGAATAAGGCGAAACTCTCGTGGCTGGACGTCGACGGCGACGGGTGGCGAGTCCGCCGCCTGTTCCGCGATCAGCCTGAGCTCGACCCCACGGCCTGGCTTCACCCGATGCGATTGACGACCATCGCGATCTTCCTGAAGGCGACAGCATGAAGCAGAAGACCGACGCGCTCCTCGATCTGTGGCAGCCGCCGTTGCATGCCGGCGACCCCGTCGGGGTCCTCGCCACGACGTTCTCCTTTGAACCCGATTTCTTCGAAGCAAACTGCCTCGCTCGTTTCCTGTCCGTCGAGACGGTGTCCGAGGGCGCCAAGTCGATCACCGATCTAGTCGGCGAGATCGAGTTGCAGCAAGCCCTCCGGACGACCGACGTGACGGTGCTCGCCGATCGTTCCCAGGCCGCCGATCGCACGACACTGCAGTGGGATGCGCTCCACTGCCTCGTCCCGACTGGGCTGCTGCACTCGAAGATTTCGATCCTGTTGTGGCAGAACGCAGCTCGTGTCCTGATCGGATCCGCGAATCTCACCCAGGCGGGGTATCGGTCGAATATCGAGATCGTCGTCAGTGCCGATCTGGGACCGGACTGTCTTCTGCCTCGAAACGTTCTGGACCAGATCGCGAACGAAGTGGCGTCGTACCTCGACCTCGTGCCCGGTTTGGCACCGGACTCCGGCGCACGTGAACGTGCTGAACGCCTCCTCGGACAATTTCGGGAGCGGATCGCGGATTCGTCCGCCAGCGCAGGCAAAGTCCTCGTCAGCGCGGCACCCACCAACCCGTCCGCGCAGCCGCTGGAGCAACTCAACGACGTCTGGAAGCACGGGCGGCCGCTCATAGCCACGCACCTGTCGCCGTTCTGGGACTCGGGGGACCCGCGCGTCCTCGAAACCGTCGGGAGCCTACTCACCGGCCGACCAGCCAGCGAACGCGAGCACATCGTTCTCACCACCATCAACCAGCAGGCCGAGGTCTACTTCCCCGCCGAGCTGAACAACCTAGGGTTGATCGACGGCGTCTACGAACTTCCCACGATCGACGAAGACGGCCGACCGCTACATGCCAAGTGCCTCCAGGTGTCCAACGCCGACTGGGTCGCGGTACTCGTCGGCAGCTCCAACCACACGGTCCCCGGACTCGGCCTCTCCCCCGCCTCTCGCCGCCATCGCGAGATGAACATCTGGCTGGGCGCACCGCGATCCAGCAAAGAAGGCGCAGCCCTCGAGGCGCTGTTGCGGTGCGGCAACCAGTTGGACATGGAGATCACCACCCTGGTGGACACCGAGGACGACGAGGAAGCGGACATCACGCCGCTGCCCGCCTTCTTCGGCTACTGCGAGGCCCGCACGGTCGATGACCACTGGATTCTCCGGTTCGGGTTCGATCCGGATGCCAAGCAACCCGCCGAATGGTGGGTGCGCTCGACGGCGGGACAGTCGATCGTGACGTCGCACGACTGGCGGGCCGCCGGCGCCCCTGCCACCGTCGACTGGACCTTGTCGGTCGACGACCTGATGACCCAGGTCGTCGTCGAGTGGGATGGCCACGAAGGCGTCTGGCCGGTGGTCGTCGACGATCCGCTGGTGCTGCCGCCACCTCCGACGTTGGCGAGTCTGCGCGCCCACCAGCTCTTGGCCGCGCTCGCCGATCGCAAGTCGATCAGTCAGGCGGTCCGCGAACAGCTCGAATCAGAAGCCGTCAAAACCGCCGACCTCACGCCGGTGGACGACCCGCACAAGCGCTTCGAATCGGATCAGTATCTATTGCGACGCGGTCGTGCATTGGGGCGGTCACTCACTCAGATGGAACGGCTCCTGAGCCGCCCGGCAGCCACCGTCGATGTGCTCCGTGCACGTCTCGCGGCGCCGCTCGGTCCCCTGTTCATCGCTGATCGGCTCGCCCACGACGCACACGACGGCACCGTCCCGTCGACCGAGGCGGCGTTCACGATCGCGGAGGTTGCGCTCTCGGTGGGCCGGGTCGACTGGGCCATCGTCGTCGAACCTTTCGCCGATGACACACCGAACGCGATGGATCCCGTCGCCGACACCATCGCGCAGTTGACCGCTCTCTCGACGAGTCTGACCGATGTACCCGAGCAGATGGCGGCGTACTGCGCCCGCGCATGTGCCCACGCACGCAACGAGGTAGCGCCATGACTTCCCGCCTGACCCCACACCTGTGCACCGAGACCAAAGCCCCTGGGTTCCAACAGGATTGGCAACGTCAACGAAAGACGGCGGATGCGATCCTGGACCGATTCGACCACCAGGAAGGCGTGATCCTCGCCGACCAGGTCGGCATGGGCAAAACTTTCGTCGCCCTCGCGGTCGCTGCAACGCAGGTCCTGGAGAACCGCAACGCCCAGGTCGTGATTCTCGTTCCGCCGCGCGTTGCGCAGAAGTGGGTCGAGGAGGCGAAGGGATTCGCGTCAGACCTCGTGTCCGGTGCCGAGCTGCGCTGTGTGGACCGCCCGATCCGCAGCGGCGAAGCCTTCCTCAAGGCGCTCGACGACGAGCCGGGTCAGCAGGACCATCTGGTCGTCGTTACCTACGAGGCATTGACGACGACGCTGAAGGACCAGTTCGTGGTCCTCGCGCTTCTCTACTTCGCTGTGCAACGCCGAAAGGGCGCCGACGAAGTACGCCAACGGATCGCCCGCTGGTCCGAAGGACGCCACGGGCTCATCAGCGATCCACGCTTCACCCCGGACCGCGTGGCGGAATTACTCAGCACGCCGCCGGCACGGTGGCGGGAGAAGTGGCTCGACCTGACCGGTGAAGATCTCGGCGACGACCCCGTGCCCCGCCAGTTGATCGACGCCGCGCCCGACCTCGATCTGCAAGAAGTCTGGGACACCGTCCATGATCTTCCCCAGCGCTCATCGTCGAAGATCGCTGCCCGTCTGAAGAACATCCGAGAAGCGCTGAACGACGCCATGCAAGGCGTCTGGAAGAGCCTGCTCACCGTTGCCGCAGTGGAACTGCCCCTTCTGATCGTCGATGAGGCGCATGCACTGAAGAACTCCGCCACTCGGCGAAGTCGGCTACTCGGCGAACGCATTGACGGCTCCCCGGACGGGGCACTGTCGGACGTCTTCTCGCGAATCCTGCTCCTCACCGCCACCCCGTTCGAGCTGGACGACCGCGAACTGATCAGCGTTCTCGGACGCCTGCGAGCGGTCCGCGAGCCAGCCGTGCCCGAACCACTGTCCGACCGCCTCACGGTCTTGGCCGATTCCCTGAAGAAGACACGTTCTGCTGCGGTCGCCTTCGAGAACGCGTGGTCGCGCATCGAGCCGGACGCTCTGTCGACGTTCGACGACTGGACTCCCGGCGCGGCCTCACCCGCAACCGCCCCGCCTCGGATTCGCGGGGCCTGGGAGTTGGCGAACACTGCCGTGCAAACGCGGCGCGACCTGGCCGTCGAACTTCGTCGGTGGGTGATTCGCCACGAACGGCCCCACCGTCGCCAGTATCTTCCCGGAGCGCTGACAATTCCCGGTTGCACGCAGCCCGGCGGCATAGCGATCAGCGACGAGATCCAGCTGCCGTTCCTCCTCGCCGCCCGGGCCCAAGCACTCAGCGAACGAACCCACTCGGGCGCGGCGCAGGCCCACTTCGCCTATGGAATCGCGTCATCATTCGAGACGTTCCTTCGTCTGGATGAGACTGCCAGGGACACCGATGAGGGCACCGACGATGCCGTGCAAGCACCGCCCACCAGCGATCTGGACTCGCCCGACTGGTACCTCCGCGAGATCACGGCTTCGCTCGAATCCGCCAACACGCGCCAGCAACACCCGAAGATCACCGCCACCGTCGCCCGAGCCGTGGAGCTGTGGAAGAACGGCGAGAAGTGCCTCGTCTTCTGCTGGTTCATTCGCACCACGAGCGCGGTACAGATGGCCATTCTCGCGGAAGTCCAATCCACTGTCGGGGCACTCGCCATCGAAGCCCTCGGTGGAACCGAACAAGAAGCTCGCAAAGACATGGAGCGCATCGCCGAACGCCTGCTGTCCCGCGGCAGCGCCTCGCACCGGCTCATCGAGGAAGCCATCAATGAGCGCTTACTCGTCGGGACCGACCAGGATCGCGAACTCGCGAACGAACTGACTCAAGCAGCTATCAGCAATCTTCGACGTCCCGAGAATCTCGTTCGCTACACGCATCTCCGCGACCTGACACCGCAAGGTCTCCTCGACGGAATTCGCGGGGCCAACCCGATCGGAGTCGATCTACTCTCCCGCTGGGCGGACGCAGCGACGCGAATCTCGAAGCTGCCTCAAGAAAAGCGTGAGGCACTTATCGAGCACCTGACTGGCGAGCATTCCGACCCGAACGAGCGGGACGGCCGAGGAGCATCGCTGGCGCCCGTCCGGCGCGCCACGGGACAGCAGGCTCGCGAGGTCCGCGAGCGCCTGATTTCGGTCTTCAACACGCCGTTCGCGCCAGATGTACTCGTTGCAAGCTCCGTGATGGGCGAGGGAATCGATCTTCATCAGGAATGTCGGCACGTGATTCACCACGACCTCGACTGGAACCCGAGCAAGCTGGAACAGAGAACCGGCCGACTTGACCGTATCGGTGCGCTCGCAGAGCGGATCGGCAAGGACATCATCGTCTACGAGCCCTACCTCGCCGGAACCCATGACGAGAAGATGTATCGCGTCGTCAAGGGGCTCTTCGGTTCTGAGAGTGCGTAGGTGAGGTTCGGGACGAGCGCGGGCGACCACAAGATGTAGGCGGGTCCTGGGTGTGATCATGGAAGTTCCTACACACCCT
>NZ_JBHLWV010000023.1:0-67807 GCF_042432625.1 Gordonia phosphorivorans
GACCTGACACCGAACATGCTCTCAAAGCATGTTCGAACCACCATCATCCGAGGTCAGGCAGCAGAAATCGGCGATTCTATACACACATTTTGGCCTTTAACCCGCTATCGCACTGGAGTTGTCGCTCATGCACGCCCCTGACCAGCGAGGAGAACTCTCATGCGCAAGCATATGTTGCGTACGTCCATGATCGCCGCCGTGGTCGGCGCGCTCGGCGCCACCACGCTCCTCACGGGAGCGGGCTCGGCCGAGGCGGCCAAGCTGCCCAACGGCTTCAAGAAGTCCACCGGTATCGACGGCCAGGTGGTCACCATCAAGCGCACCGGCGAGCGGGCCTACCCGATGCCGTCGGTGGCCAACAACGGCGCCGGTCGCGCCGCTGCCGTCTCCGGCACCTACAAGGCCACCCTGAGCAAGGGCACCGGCACCATGAGTGTCGGGTACCTGGTCGGTTGCCAGGTGGACATTACCGGCCTGCAGGGCGGTCTGTCCGGTGGACTCACTCTGGGCGGCGCGTCGCTGAGTGGCAGCATCTCGGTGCCGTTGAAGCCTGGCCAGGTCGCGCTGATCCGCAGCGACAACATGTCCATCACCAAGGGCAAGGCCACCCTGATGGTCGACAGCTTCCACATCGACGTCCAGCAGTGCGGCGGCTACGCGTCGGCCCGCTCGGTGGTCACCGTGATGGCGGCCGACGGCATGTCCACCGAGGACGGCGTGCTCTCCGGCGACAGCGGCTTCGTGCAGTCGAGCCTGTACGGCCAGCCCTTCAGCCTCAACTGATCCGCCCCACGCGAAAAGGACCCTGACATGAAGAATCTGACCAAGCGCGTCGTGGCTCCCGTCGCCGTGGCCGGCGCCGCGATGATCGCCCTGACCGGCGTCACCGCGGGTGTGGCCGAGGCCAAGAACCTGCCGGGTGCCACCAAGACCCGCAGCTTCGACGAAGGCAGCGTCACCATCCGCCTGTTCGACGAGTCGGCGCGCATCACCCGCGCGGTGACCAACGTCCCGACCTCCCGCGAGGTGCAGGTGTCCGGCAAGGTCGCCGTCACCACCAAGGGCGGTGTCAAGGGCGGCAACATCAACGTCGGCTACCTCGTCGGCTGCCAGCTGAACTTCGGCGCCAGCGGTGGTGCCAGTGGCGGTAGAGTCGCGCCATTGCAGGACCTCGGGAAATCCGAATGGAACCCGAAGAACCAGCCCGGTGTGAGCGGCGCCTTCGCGCTGTCGCCGGGCAAGGCGGCCTACGTGCCGATCATCAAGGCCTCGATCGGCGGCAATGCGATCGACAGCTTCGACTTCAATCAGGCCCGCGGCGGCGTCGCCTACAGCCAGGAGCGCTTCGGCGTCGACGGCTGCGCGGGTCATGCCGAAGGCATGGCGAAGGTGACCTTGAAGGTCTCCACCGACACCTTCAAGGGCAATATCACCATGTACGGCAAGCCCTTCAGTCTCGGATAGCAGATGATGATCGCGCGTAAACGCACGCTGGGCCTGGTCGCTGCGGCGGCGGCCGGCGCGCTGGTCACCGGTGTCGTGACGACCAGCACCGCGGAAGCCGCACCGCTTCCGGGTGCCTCCGGCGCCAAGAAGGTCCCCGGCGGCAGTGTGTCGATCCGCCTGTTCGACGAGAGCTTCACGGTGCAGCGGCCGGTGGCTCACGTGCCGACCAGTCGCGAGGTGCACGTCTCGGGCAAGGTCCGGGTCACCACCACCGGCTCACTCAAGGGGGGCACGGTCACCACGGGCTACCTGGTCGGCTGCCAGCTCGACTTCGGCGCCACGTCGGACGGCAACATCAGCCTGACCAGTATCTCTGAGGATCAGTTCTCCACCTCGGTGCCGGGCCCGAACGGCACCCCCGTTCCGATCACCACCCCGCTGGACACCGACACCGGTGTCGGGGGCGGCTTCACGCTGGCCCCGGGTGCGGCGAAGTTCGTCCCGGTGATCAAGGCGTCGATCGGCGGCCAGCCCGTCGAGAGCTTCACCTTCACCGGCCAGCGCGGCGGGGTGGCCTACAGCCAGGAGCGCTTCGGCGTCGACGGCTGCGCGGGCTTCGCCCAGGCGCGAGCGCTCGTGAACGTGAAGGTCGCGACTGACGACTACAAGGGCAACATCACCCTGTACGGTCGGCCGTTCAGTATCGGCTGACCCCGACCCACGAACCCACAGTGCAGCCACGCCCGGATCCGGGCGTGGCCGCACTGTTCGGTAGGGACAGGGCTGCCCGTGGCAGGATCAGCGGTATGGGATCCACCGTCGACGTGAACCGGTACGACGCCAGCCACCGGGAGTGGGTGGCCGAGTCGGTCCGGAGGATCAAGGCCGAGGCCAATCGGTCGGCGGACACCAACCTGATCGCGGTGCCGCTGCCCGCCGAGTGGAACATCGACCTGTACCTGAAGGACGAGTCGACCCACCCGACCGGTTCGCTCAAGCATCGCCTCGCGCGATCGTTGTTCCTGTACGGCCTCTGTAACGGCTGGATTCGCCGAGACGCCCCGGTGATCGAAGCCTCCAGCGGGTCGACGGCGGTGTCCGAGGCGTACTTCGCCGGCCTGATCGGGGTCGGGTTCATCGCGGTGATGGCCGAGAGCACCAGCAGGCAGAAGATCGAACTCATCGAACGCGAGGGCGGCACCTGCCATCTGGTGGCCGATCCGAGTCGGGTGTACGACGTCGCCCAGCAACTGGCCGTCGAGACCGGCGGCCACTACATGGACCAGTTCACCTTCGCCGAGCGGGCCACCGACTGGCGGGGTAACAACAACATCGCCGAATCCATCTTCGCCCAGCTGGCCCTGGAACGCTTCCCGGAGCCGGAGTGGATCGTGGCCACCGCGGGCACCGGCGGCACCTCGGCGACCATCGCGCGCTATCTGGCCTATACCGGTCGGCGCACCGGGGTCTGCGTCGCCGACCCGGAGAACTCCGCATTCTTCCCGGGGTGGCAGCAGCGGGATCGGACCGTGCGGACCGACACCGGATCCCGGATCGAGGGGATCGGGCGCCAGCGTGTGGAACCCAGCTTTCTGCCCACCGCGATCGACCGGATGATGGTGGTGCCCGACGCGGCCACCATCGCCGCGCTACGGCACCTGGAAGCCGCGACCGGCCGCCGGGTCGGCGGATCCACCGGCACCGGTCTCTGGGCCGCCTACCGGCTCTGCGCCGAGATGCTCGGCGCCGGGCGCACCGGAAGTATCGTCACCCTGCTGTGCGATCCGGGTGACCGCTACCTGGACAAGTACTACTCCGACGCCTGGGTCGACGACGCCGGGCTCGACCCCGCGCCCTACCGGGCCCGCCTGGACGCGTTCTTGCGCACCGGCGAACTCCCTTAGCGGCGCGGAGCCGACGCGCTCAGCGGCGGTACTGGTCGAGGTTGGCGCCGATCTCGGCGAACAGGGCCTGATTCAGGCGGAAGGCCGTGCACACCTCGTCGACCACGCGCAGGCGCTCGTCGTCGGTCAGCCCGGCGCCGATGGCGTCGAGCTGGGCGCGGTAGGTGTCCTTGTACGGCTTGTTCTTGCCGATCTCGGCGAAGTCGTAGAACGACAGGCCCTTGCCCTCGAGCTCGAAGGCCCGGTTCAGCAGGGTGCCGATGGCCTGGCCGCCGGACAGGTCGCCCAGGTAGCGCGTGTAGTGGTGGGCCACGTACAAGCCCGCCCACGAGGTCGACTCGGTGATGGCCTCGACGTAGGCGCTGGCGGCCGCCGACTCGATCGAGTGGCTTTCGCCCGGGGCCCAGTGGTCGATGTCCGAGTCGATCGCGGCGAGGCGCTCGAGTCCGGCGTCGAAGATCGGTGCGACCAGGGGGGCGGCGGCCAGGTCGCGTCCCACGCTCTCCAGCGCGGCGTACACCGGGCGCAGAGTGCGGAGGTAGACGGCGTAGCCGGCTTCATTGACGCGGCCGCCGAGCAGCGCGTCGATGAAGGCGGACTGTTCGGCCTGGTCGTGTTCCAGTGCGGAACCCTGCTTCATCGCCGCAGACAGGGGCAGCTTGACGAGCTCAGACGGGGCGAGCGAGGTGGTGGTCATGGGGTGGTCTCCTCGAAGCTGATGCGGGTGCGTGGCACCCTCTTGAGGTAAGGGTAACCTCTCCGACGAAACACGCCGTCGCCCGCACCCCGGAAAACCGGGGGCGGGCGACGGCGTGTCGGTCGAACGATCTACCGCGAGTGACGCGGTCCGTCGGCGGGCGGGAAGCCCTCGGGTGCCGGGGTCGGCAGACCGCCGCTCAGGGGAGCGGTCGGCGCCGCGCCGGCGGTCGGAGCGGCCAGCAGGTCGCGGATCTCGGTGAGCAGGCCCACCTCGGTCTCCTCGGCCTCTTCCTCGGAGGAGGCGCCGCGACGCAGTGCGGCCAGCTCGTTGAGCTTGTTGTACGGCACGATGATGATGAAGTAGACGACCGCGGCGACGATCAGGAAGTTGATGCCGGCCGCGATCACCGCGCCGAAGTCCATCGTGGTCGCCGGTGCGCCGTCGCGCAGCTGGAACGACAGACCGCAGACCTGCACGGCGGCGCTCTGCGCCTCGCCCGAGTTGTCGGCGACGGTCTGGCCGCAGTCCTGACCGGTCGGAATCGCAGCGAGCAACGGCGCGATGATCTTGTCGGTGAACGCGGTGACGATCGCGGTGAAGGCGGCGCCGATGATGACGGCGGTGGCCAGCTCGACGACGTTCCCCCGAAGGATGAATTCCTTGAATCCCTTTAGCACGGGCATGAGTGTAACTCAGTGAAATACCAGAGTGAGGGCATTTGCCAGGCCTGCGGCGGCCACGCGGCGGGCCGACTTCTCCTCCACGGCGAGCAGGACGGGTTCGGCGGGAACGGCGACGACGGCCCCCGCGGCCAAGATCTGTGCCTGCTCGTCGATCACGTCCACCACGTCCCCGGTGCGCAGTAGCCCGGCCATTTCCGGGTCGGCGGGGCGCACCGACACCAGGCGTGCGCGTGGGTCGCCGGTGAGCGCCGCCGGCAGGCGCGACGAGAGCAGTCGGGAGGCGGTGACGGCCTCGCCGCGCGTCACCGCCCCGGTCACGGTGCCGCCGACGGCCGCGGTCGTCTCGCGCAGCGTGCCGGGTAGCGCGCTGCCCGCCGGGACCCGGGCGAGGTTCACGTCGCCCGCGCCGAGGACCTGCCCCGGGCGCAGGTCGTGCGCGGCCACCACCACCGGGTCGGTGCGCACCTGGCTGCGATCGATTGCCAACACCGCCGCCGCGCACGCCAGCAGGGCCACGGCGGCGACGCGCCGCAAGGTCACGACGCGCAGATGCGGCGAACGCGGTCGGCGAAACCGTATCGGCTGGTGCATACCGGGAAAACTAGCTCCGTCGGGGCCGGTCTCGATACCGCCGATCCACAGGCCGGCGGCGTCGATGACAGGATGTCCACATGGCAGCGCTGAAATTCACTGGACGTTTCAAGGGCTGGATCGCCCGCGATGTGAGCGGCGGGATCCTGTTGTTCACCGCCGCCGTGGTGGCGCTGATCTGGGCCAATTCGCCGTGGCGGGACAGCTACGCGTCGCTGCTGGCCATCGAGGTGGGGCCGTCGGCTCTGCACCTGAACCTGTCGCTGTCGCAGTGGGCCGCCGACGGTCTGCTCGCGATCTTCTTCTTCGTCGTCGGCATGGAGCTCAAGCACGAGTTCGTGGCCGGCAGCCTGCGCAACCCGCGGCGAGCCGGGGTGCCGGTGGCCGCCGCGGTGGGCGGCATGGCGGTGCCCGCGCTGTGCTACCTGGCGATCGTCGGTCCCGCCGCGCCCGACGCGACGCACGGTTGGGCGATTCCGGCCGCCACCGACATCGCCTTCGCCCTGGCCGTGCTCGCCGTCTTCGGGCGCGGCCTGCCGATCGCCCTGCGGGTGTTCCTGATGACGCTCGCCGTGGTCGACGACCTGCTCGGCATCATCGTGATCGCCACGGTGTACACCGAGACGATCGACTTCGGAATGCTGGCCGCGGGCCTGGCATGCGTGGTGGTCTTCGGCGTGCTGGTGCGTCAGCGGCTGGTGCTGTGGTGGGTGCTCGGGCCGATCGCCCTGGTCGCCTGGGCGTTCGTGCACGCCTCGGGTGTGCACGCGACGGTCGCCGGTGTCCTGCTGGGCTTCACGGTTCCCGCGGTGGCGCGCTTCGGGGAGATCCTGCCGCGCACCATCACCGGCAGCCGTGCGCTGACGCCGTGGTCATCGGGCGTGGCGTTGCCGCTGTTCGCGTTCGCCGCGGCGGGCGTCACCGTCGTCGGCACCAGCGACCTGGTGCAGCCGGTCAGTATCGGCATCGTGGTGGCGTTGGTGGTCGGGAAGGTGACGGGCGTGCTGGGCACCACGTGGCTGGTGACCCGCGTGACGCCGCTGCGGCTGCCCGACGCGATCGGCCTGCGCGATCTCCTGCCGATCGGCCTGCTGTGCGGCATCGGGTTCACGGTGGCCCTGCTGATCGCCGAGTTGTCGTTCACCGGCGGCGAGGCCGAGAGCCACACCGCGGCCGCGAAGGTCGGTATCCTGGTGGGCTCGCTGCTGGCGGCCGCCCTGGGCGCCGTGCTGCTGCGCTGGAACGCCAAGCACCCGCGCGAAGCGGACATGAACCGCGACGGCCTGGTCGACACCAACACCCGCGTCATCGAGTGATCAGGGGAGCGGCACCTTCTGCTCGCGCGCCGGGGGACCGGTGTAGGTCTCCCAGAAGGTGGCGCCCTTGATGCCGAGTTCAGCAGGCCGGAAGACCGGGTCCACCCCGGCCTTGCGCTGTCGTTCGTAATCGCGCAGGGCCTTCAACGCCGGCCGTTGCAGCACCAGGATGCCGATCAGGTTGAGCCACGCCATCGTGCCGACGCCGATGTCGCCGAGGGTCCACGCCTGCTCGGCGGTGGCGATCGCGCCGTACACCACCGAGGCCAGGATGACGGCCTGCAAGAGGATCTGCAGGTTGTCGCCGACCGTGCTGCGCAGCGGGCGGATGTACAGCTTGGCCTTCTCGCCCAGCATGAACCGCAGGTTCACCTCGGCCATGTAGTAGTAGGCGACGATGGTGGTGAAACAGAAGAAGGCCAGCGAGATCGCCACGAACGAGGCGCCCGCGCCCGCCCACATGCTGTCGAAACCGTGCTGAACATAGCCCGCGCCCACCTCTGCCTGGCCGGGGACGTGCGCAGGCAGGCCCCCGCCGTCGACCATCACGCCGCCGGTCTCGGCTTCGCCGTTGAACACCCGGTAGGCACCGGTCGCGAGGATCAGGAAACCGGTGGCCGAGCAGACGAACAGGGTGTCGATGTAGACGGCGAAGGCCTGCACCAGGCCCTGCTTGGCAGGGTGGCTCACCTCTGCCGCGGCGGCCGCGTGCGGACCGGTGCCCTGGCCGGCCTCATTGGAGTAGATGCCGCGCTTGACGCCCCACATGATGGCCGAGCCGAGGATCGCGCCGAAGGCGGCGTCGGCGCCGAACGCGCTGGAGAACACCAGGCGGAGCACCTCTGGGATGTCTCCGATGTTCAGCAGCACCACGATCAGCGCCAGCGCGATGTACACCGTCGCCATCACCGGCACGACGATCGCGGCGAACGCGGCGATGCGCTTGACGCCGCCGATGATGACGAAGCCGAGCAGCGCCGCGGTGATGGTGCCGACCACCCACTTCTCCACGCCCCACGCGTTGTTCATCGAATCGGAGATCGAGTTGGCCTGGATGTTGGGCATCAGGACACCGCAGGCGATCAGCGTGACCAGGGCGAAAATCCACCCGTACACCTTGAACGCGCCGCGGGCGCGGGTGTGCGCCATGGCCCCGCGGAAGTAGAACGCCGGTCCGCCGCGGTATTCGCCGGTCACCGCGTCGCGCGTCTTGTAGATCTGGCCGAGGGTGCATTCGACGAACGACGTGGAGGCGCCGAGGAACGCCATGCCCCACATCCAGAACAGCGCGCCCGGACCGCCGAAGGCGATGGCGGTGGCCACGCCCACGATGTTGCCCGCGCCGACGCGGCCGGCCAGCGACACCGCGAGTGCCTGAAACGACGAGATGCCGTCCTGGGACGAAGTGCCGCGCCAGATGAGGCGCACCATGTCCTTGAACAGGCGGATTTGGGCGAATCTGGTGCGGACGGAGAAATAGACCCCGGCCGCCAGGCACAGGTAGACCAGAGCGTTGCTCCAGATGTAGCCATTCAGCGTCGACAGCGTCTCGGTCATCAGATCTCCGGGTGTTCGGCTGCTCGACCGGTGCCCCGGCCAGGGTGCGAGTGTGACATACGACGCGCCGACACGCGCGGATTCCCCGCGGGGTGCCGCCCAGGGCTGGCACTCGGAATGGGCGAGTGCCAGCAACGGTTACACTGGACGCCAGTCTTTGATTACCCGGAGGTTTTCGTGCCCACTTACAGCTATGCGTGCACCGACTGCGACAACAAGTTCGACATCCAGCAGTCCTTCTCCGACGATGCCCTGACCAAGTGCCCTCAGTGCGACGGAAAGCTGCGCAAGCTCTTCAACTCCGTGGGCGTGGTCTTCAAGGGCAGCGGCTTCTACCGGACCGACTCCCGCAAGGGTTCGGTCCCGTCGAGCAGCAGTTCGTCCTCGAGCACGTCGGACTCGTCGTCGAGCAAGTCGTCCTCGGCCTCGAGCAGCTCCGCCGCGTCCTAGCCGGCCTCGACCGGCACGAACCCGCCCGACGGCGTGAGGATCCACTGTCCACGCACGTCGTACCGGTCCTCGGGTAGTTCGCCGTCGACCACCTCGGCGTCGTGCACCACCACGGCGATCTGCCCCGGCATGTCGGTCAGCGTCCGGTCGTAGTAACCGGCCCCGCGGCCCAGCCGGACGCCGCGGCGATCCACCGCCACGGCCGGCACCAGAATCAGGGCGGCCTGCACCAGCGTGTCCGGGTCCAGGCGCTGCCCGCGGGGCTCGAGAAGATTCCAGCGTCCCTCGGCGAGAGACTGCTCGCCCCGGTAGACGCCCCACTGCAGCCGCTGTGGCTCTCCCTCGGGAACGATCGGCAGCAGCACGCGCAGCCCACGGTCGACGAGGGCGTCGAGCATCGCGGTGCCACCGGGTTCGCGCCGGGTGGGCACGTAGGCGGCGACGGTGTCGCCGGCGGCCACGTCGACGGGCAGGTTGTACATCCACTCGGCGAGGTCGCCGATGGCCTGGGACAGGACGAACGGGCTCATCGAGTCGCGTGCCGCCAACAGTTCGGTCCGCAGTGCGGCCTTGTCTGACGTGATCATCTGGGGGATCCCTTCACTCGCGTCCGATCCTGCCAGAACCGGCCAGTAAGGTGAGCTACATGTCGCAGTCGAAGATTCCGCGCACCGCAGTGGTTCCGGCGGCCGGTCTGGGTACCCGCTTCCTGCCGGCCACCAAGACGGTGCCGAAGGAATTGTTGCCCGTGGTCGATATTCCGGGCATCGAGCTGGTCGCCGAGGAAGCCAAGTCCGCGGGCGCCGAGCGACTGCTCATCATCACCTCGCCCGGCAAGGACGGCGTGGTGGCCCACTTCGTGGAAGACCTGGTGCTCGAGCGCACCCTCGCCACCCGCGGCAAGGAGGCGATGCTCGCGAAGGTGCGCAACGCGCCGTCGCTGCTGGAAGTGGCCTCGGTGATTCAGGACCGCCCGCTGGGTCTGGGCCATGCCGTCGGCTGTGTGGAGGCCGAACTCGGCGACGACGAGGACGCCGTCGCGGTGCTGCTCCCCGACGACCTGGTGTTGCCCGGCGGGGTGCTGAGCGCCATGGCGCAGACGCGGGCCCGGTATGGCGGCAGCGTGCTGTGTGCGGTGGAGGTGGACGACGCGAGCATCAGCGCCTACGGCGTGTTCGACGTGGAGGACGCCGACCCGCCCACCCCGCAGGTCAAGCGGGTCAAGGGCATGGTGGAGAAGCCGCCGGCCGCGCAGGCGCCGTCGAACCTGGCCGCCGCCGGCCGGTACATCCTGGACCGGAAGATCTTCGAGGCGCTGCGGCAGATCACGCCGGGCGCCGGCGGCGAACTGCAGTTGACCGACGCGATCGCCCTGCTCATCGAGCAGGGGGAGCCGGTGCACGTCGTCGTGCACCGTGGCACCCGACACGACCTGGGCAATCCCGGCGGCTACCTCAAGGCCGCCGTGGACTTCGCCCTGGACCGCGACGATTACGGTCCCGAACTGCGGGCCTGGCTGATCGAGCGTCTCGCGCAGTAGCGGCGCGGTTCCGCGCGCCTGCCCGCGCAGGCGGCGACCGATGACTAACGTCGATTCCAGCACGCCTGTGGACGCCGGACGGATCGGCGGTGAGGAGAAGACATGCGCTCGGTGCAGGACCATTTGAGCCTGGTGGCGGCCTCGGTGGTGGCACCCAAGCCGGTCCAGGTGGCCATCTCCGAGGCGCAAGGTCTGTTGTGCGCCGAGGAAGTGGTCACCACGGAACCGTTGCCCGGTTTCGATCAGGTCGCCGTGGACGGTTACGCCGTTCGCGCGGTGGACGTGGCGTTGGCCGGTACCCCCGCTCCGGCGGAGATGGCCGACGTGGACGCCGGTGACCTGGAGGTGACCCGGCCCGACGACAGCGACGACCTGGTGGTGCATCTGCCGGTGGTCGGCGAGGTGGTCGCCGGCTCGCGCACACCGATTCGACTGCAGCCCGGCCAGGCCGTCCGGGTCTCCACCGGCGCACCCACGCCGACCCTGGCCGATGCGGTGGTGCCGCTGCGCTGGACCGACGGCGGCGCCCAGCGCGTGATGATCGGGCACGGCGTCGACAGCGGCGACTATGTGCGACGCATCGGCGACGACGTGGTGCCCGGCGACATCGCGGTGCGCGAGGGCACCGTGATCGGACCGGCCCAGGTGGGTCTGCTGGCGGCCGTCGGCCGGGCCCGGGTGCTGGTGCATCCGCGCCCGCGCGTGGCGGTCATCACCGTCGGCGACGAACTGGTCGACATCGATCGCGTTCCCGGCCCCGGTCAGGTCTTCGACGTCAACAGCTATGCGCTGGCGGCCGCCGCGCGCGACGCCGGCGCCGATGTGCATCGGGTGGGCGTGGCGGTGCGCGACAAGGATCGGTTGCGCGAGGTGGTCGAGGCCCAACTGATCCGCTCCGAGATCGTCGTGCTCTGCGGCTCGGTCGGCGGGCAGGCCTCGCAGGAGGTCGCCGAGGCGCTCGCCGATCTCGGTGACATGGAGATCGGGCGGATCGCCATGCACCCCGGATCGGTGCAGGGCTTCGGTCTGCTCGGCCGCGACGAGATCCCCACGTTCTGGCTGCCCGCCAATCCGGTGAGCGCGCTGGTCACCTTCGAGGTGATGGTTCGACCGCTCATCCGGATCGCCCTGGGCAAGCGCCAGCCGCGTCGGCGCACCGTCACCGCCCGCACCATCGGCCCGATCGCCTCGGTGGCCGGCCGGACCGGCTATCTGCGCGGACAGCTGATGCGCGACGAGCGGTCGGGCGAGTACCTGGTGCAGGTGATCGGCGAATCCCCCACGGGCACATCGCATCTGCTCGCCGAACTGGCCGACGCGAACTGCCTCATCGTGGTGGACGAGGACGTGGAGGAGTTGGAGACCGGCGACCGGGTCGAGGTCATGTTCCTGGCCCAGCGCGGGTGATCGACCCGGAGTGTTCGCCGATTAGACTCCTCCCATGCTGAGATGGTTCGTCGACTCGCCGCGCAGCCCGGGGTGGCCGACGACGCTGGGGCCGCTGCGGGTCAACGCCGGGGTGGTGACGGTGCGGCCGGTGCGCATGCGCGACGGCAGGGAGTGGAGTCGGCTGCGGATCAAGAACCAGAACAGTCTGCTGCCGTGGGAACCCACCGGCGTGGGGCCGTGGGATCGGCGCCATCATCATTCGGCGTGGGCGCCGCTGCATTCGGTGCTCAAGTCCGAAGCCAAGCACGGCACGGTGCTGCCCTTCGTCATCGAGGTGGACGGGCGTTACGCCGGCCAACTGACCGTGGGGAACATCCAGCGCGGCGCGGTGCGCAGCGCCTGGATCGGTTACTGGGTGGACGTGGACTTCAGCGGGCAGGGCGTCGCCTCCGCCGCGGTGGCGCTGGGGGTGGATCACTGCTTCGGCCCGGTGGGACTGCATCGTCTGGATGCCACCGTGCAACCGGCCAACGGGGGTTCCCGAGCCGTGCTCGGCAAGGTGGGTTTCCGCGAGGAGGGCCTGCTCAAGCGGTACATGGACGTCAATGGCCGGTGGCGCGATCATCTGCTGTTCGCCCTCACCGTGGAGGAAGTGGTCGACAGCGCGGTGGACACCCTCGTGCGAGCCGGCCGGGCCACTAGAATCGACCCATGACGACGATTCGTCCGTTCCTCATGTTCCAGGGCGGGGTGGCCCAGGCCGCGACCGACCTGTACGTCTCCGCCTTCGGCGGCACCGTCGTGGCGTCGACGCCGCACGCCCCGCCGCAGAGCGGCATCCAGCTGGCCGAGCTGGACCTGAAGGGGCAGCGTGTCCTGGTCAGCGACAGCGCGGTCGATCACGGCTTCGACTTCACGCCGTCGACGTCGTTGTTCGTCGACTGCGCGGATCGGGCCGAACTCGAGCGGCTGGTCCAGACGCTCGGTGCCGACGGCGCCACGCTGATGCCGCTGGGCGACTACGGCTTCTCGTCGGCGTTCGCCTGGGTCGCCGACCGCTTCGGCGTCTCCTGGCAGCTCAACCTGCCCTGATCCGCCGTCTCGGGCGCGCGGCGTCGGCGGTCGGTCAGGCGGTGCGACGACGCAGCGTCACCGCGCCCAGCGCCAGTGCCGCCACGGCGAACGCGGCCAGAATGCCGATGTCGCGCCAGAGCAGACCGGTCGGTGCGGCGTGGTCGCGGATCTCCTGCAGGGCCTGCACCGCATAGGTCAACGGCATCACGTCGGACAGGTACTGCATCCAGTCGGGCATCTGGGTGCGCGGCACGAACAGACCGCAGACGAACAGCTGCGGGAAGACGATGGCCGGCATGAACTGGACCGCTTGGAACTCGGTTTGGGCGAAGGCGCTGCACAGCAGGCCCAAGGCGACGCCGAGCACGCCGATCAGGATGCACACGCCGATCACACCGCCCACGGACCCGGCGATGGTGAGGTCGAAGGCGCCGAAGGCCAGCCAACAGGTGAGTGCCGCCTGGACCGCGGCGAACAGCGCGAAGGCCAGCGTGTAGCCGCCCATCAGTGCGCCCTTGCTGATCGGGGTGGCCAGCACGCGCTCCAGCGTTCCGGAGCTGCGTTCGCGGAGCATGGCGATCGAGGTCACCAGGAACATCGCGATGAACGGGATGATCCCGAGCATCGCGGTGGCGACCCGGTCGAAATGGGTGGGCTGGCCGGGAGCCAGCGGCATCGCCGCGAACATGTAGTACAGCAGCACCAACATCACCAGCGGGATGGCCAGCAGCATGACGATGGTGCGGGGGTCGGCACGCAGCTGCTGCAAGACGCGCAGGCCGGTCGCGGCGGTGGTGCGTACGTGGTTCATGCCGACGCCCCCTTCTCGGTGATGATCTTCAGGAAGGCCTCGTCGAGGCTCTGCTCGCCGGTCCGTGCGCGCATCTCCGCCGCGGTGGTGGTGGCCACCAGCGCGCCGTCGCGCAGCAGGATCAGGCCGTCGCAATGGTCGGCCTCGTCCATCACGTGGCTCGACACCAGCAGCGTGGTGCCGGCATCGGCGAGGCCGCGGAAACGCTGCCACAGGTCCGCGCGCAGGACCGGATCCAGGCCCACCGTCGGTTCGTCGAGGATCAGCAGATCGGGGCGGCCGACGAGGGCGCTCGCGATGGAGACTCGGCGCAGCTGCCCGCCGGAGAGGTTCTTGGCGCGCTGCCCGGCGAGGTCGACGAGGTCGACGGCGGCCAGGGCCTCGTCGACGTTGGCCGTCGAGTCGGTCAACCGGGCGAAGTAGGTGATGTTCTGGTGCACGGTGAGATCGGTGTAGACGGAGGCGGCCTGCGTCACGTAGCCGATCCGCGACCGGAGGGCCGCCGAGCCCGCGGGCAGGCCCAGCACGGTGACCGTGCCCCGCACATTGCGTTGCGACCCGATCACGGCGCGCATGAGGGTGGTTTTGCCGCAGCCGGAGGGCCCCAGGAGGCCGGTTATCGAGCCGCGGGGCACCACCGCGTTCACGTCGGCCACGGCCAGGTGTGTGCCGCGTCGCACACTGACGCTGCGGAGCTCGATTGCGTTCTCGGTCACACCTTCACGGTAGCAGCTGAGAATTCGCTGGGGGTGCGGCGCGCCTGAGCGATCCCCGGGCCGTCCGCACCTAGGTTGAAGTGTGGTCGCGTGTCAGCAAATCGGAACAGAATCGGAGGTCGTGCGGTGAATTCGTCGGTGTTGTGGATCTTCCTCATCGTGGCATGGCTGTTCATTCTGCTGCCGATGGTGCTGCGCGGGCGGCCCGAAGTCCGCAAGACCACCCAGGCGGCGGCCAACACACGGCTGCTCCATCGCGGTGGGCAGCGGGCGGCGGTGGTCCATCGTTCCGCGGGACGGCACCCGAGCAACCCCGACTACGTGCGCAAGCCCGCGCGCACCGAGCCGACCCTCAAGCGGGCCGTTCTCGAGGAGACCCCCATGGACGAAGCGGTAAACGACAAGGCCGTCGCGGACGAGATCCTCGCGGAAGAGGTTGTCGCAGAAGAGGTCCTCGCAGAAGAGGTCCTCGCAGAAGAGGTCCTCGCAGAAGAGGTCATCGCCGGGGACGTGGTCGCGGAGGAGACCGCCGCCGAGGTGACCGACGTGCTGGATGCGGTCGAGGCGCCGGACGACGACATCCTGGATGTCGAGACCGTCGAGGAGCCCGCCGACGCCGACGCAGAACTTGACGAAGCCGACGATCTCGACGACGAGTACGAGGACGACGCCGACGTCGGCGAATTGGACGACGAGGATCTCGACGACGAACTCGACGAGCTCGACGACGTGGACGATCTCGACGACGAGTTGGACGACGTGGAGGACGACGAGGTCCAGGCGCGCCCGGCGGCCAAGCCGCGCGAACTGCGCGGCCGGGCGTACGCGCCCGAGGCGATCGCCGAGCGCGACGCCCATCGCTACCGTGAGCGTCAGCGCATCGTCGCCGGGCTGACGGTGGCCACCGTGCTGGCCATCGCGAGCTGCTTCTTCTGGCAGCCGTACGGCTTCCTCGCCACGGGCGTGATGGTGGTCCTGTCCGGCCTGTACCTGTACTTCCTGCGGCGCACGGCCCTGGCCGAGCAGCAGTACCGCGCCCAGCGCAATGCCCGACTGCGGCGGCACGCTGCCGAGGATGAGCGTCTGCGGCGCGAGCAGGCCGAGGACGTCGCGCTGCGGCCGGCGGCGCCGGTACGACGTCGTCCGGGCGGCATGGTGGTGCTGGAGATCGACGACGAGGATCCGTCGTTCGATCATCTGCCGACCTACGACTTCGAGTACGCCGAGGACGCGCCGGTCACCGATGATTACCGGTACGCGGTCTAAGGTGGGGGATATGAGCGGATTGACTGGCGATTGGTACTACGACGTCTCCACCGGTGAAGTGAGCCAGGGGAAGGCGACCCACGCCCTGACCCGTATGGGCCCGTACGCCTCGGAGGACGAAGCCCGTCGCGCCCTGGAGATCGCCGCCGAGCGCAACGCCGCGGCCGACGCCGAGGACGAAGACTAGAGCGGTTCGGGGCCGATTTCGGCGCCGTCTCACACGTCGATCGCCTCGCGGTGGTCGACGATCCACTGCTTGCTGGCGGCGACCGCCCGGCACAGCGCCACTCGTTCGCCGAGGTAGGCCGCCGGCCCGCCGATCAGGGGTAGCCACATCAGGTAGCCGAACACCCGCGGTGCCTGCGGTCGTGCGCCGAGCGCCTTGGTGAGGCTGCGCAGGCCCGTGGCGATGTCCCACATGCCCTTCAGCACGGCCTTGGCCAGCGCCGGTCCGCTCTGCGGAAACTCTTGCCGCGCAACGGGTGTGGAGTCCGATGCGGCCAGTTCCCGGCCGAAGAGCACCGACCCCAGCATGGCGATCTGATCCGAGCGGTCCACCACGCCGTACTCGCGGCCCACCGCCAGCACCATCAGGGCCTGGCTGGCGGCCCCGAGGAACGCGCCGATGGGCACCTTCTTGGTCCACGCCCCGAACATGCTCGGGAAGGCGACGGCCACGGTGTTCACCGCGCCGATGCGCCCCACCCACCAGTCGGCGCGTTCATTGCGGCTGAGCGCCTCCCAGCCGGCCGTTCCGGGCCAGTCCGACACCTGCAGCGCGGTCGCCGCGGCGTCAGCGACGGAGGTGGGGATGCGGTCCCAGGCGCGGGCATGTGTCCGTGGCTTCAGGTCGAAGGGGTCGCTGTTGGCCAGGATGTCGAGAATGGGATCGGCGACCGCTGCGGTGCGGTCGAGGATCGTCACGATCTGCGCGTCGCTCATTGCCATGCGGTCGACGGTACCGGCCCCGCGCGCGGGCCCGATTTTTCGGTACGGGAGCGCCGCTGTTAAACTGGTCCACGGTTCTTCCGCGGGGCAACCCGAGGATGACTACGGGGCTATGGCGCAGTTGGTAGCGCGACTCGTTCGCATCGAGTAGGTCGGGAGTTCGATTCTCCCTAGCTCCACCGACAAGGTCGGGCCCGGAAGCGATTTCCGTGCCCGACCTTCTCTCTTCTTCGCGCCGCGCTCGGCCGCCGCGCACCCCCTCCCGATCTCGTGTCGCGACCCGTCCTTCGTGTCGCCGTGCTGCAGCTCCGGCGACACGAGGCACGGGTCGCGACACGGCGGCAGGGGTGTGGGGCGTGGGGGAGCGGGCGGGCTGGCTGGTCCACCAAACACTCACGCCGCCTGCCCGAGTGGGCAAGCGGCGTGAGTGTCCTCCGACAGGATGGCGGCTGTATCAGGCGCCGAAGCCGATGGTCACGGCGATGTGCAGCAGGTCGCCGCCGAAGATGGTGACGTCGTTGAAGAACTGGGTGAGAGCCGGGAACATGTGGTGTCCTTTCGAAGTTCGTTTCACATCGGTCGATGTGCCAAAAGCGTTACACGCCAACGCCTTTGAAGGAAGTTAGCCTACCCTAAGTCACAATCGGTGCCGATTGTGACGGGCGACACGAACAAGGAATTTTCGGCGCCGACCAGCGCGGATTCGCGGGCCGTCTCGGGTCGGTGCAGGTCGGGGTCGAGTGGGCGTCACGCACTGTTAACGCGCGACATTCGGCGTTCATCGCCGAAACTCCCAGCAAGTCTTAAGCATTGCTTGAGGTCTGCCATACTTGTGCGATCCTCGATCCTGATGCGAGGCAGGCCTTTGAGGAGTGCGGTGGACAAGCAGCGGCAGTGGATGGATCTCGGGCGCATCCGGAGAATCGGGATCTTCTCGTGGTCGGTGCTCGGTGCGATCGCCTTGGTGGTGATCGCGGCCCTGGCCATCGGTGCGGTCAGCGGAATTCTGGTGCCCCTCGCGATCGCGGTGATTCTCGGGGTGGTGCTCGAGCCGATGGTCGATTTCCTTGTGCGGCACAAGGTTCCGGCGGCGCTGGCCCCGGTGATCACGCTCCTGACGGCGCTGGTGGTGCTGGTGGCCGTCATCGTGATCGTGGCCCGCGGATTCGTGGATCAGTGGTCGGAGATTCAGCGGCAGCTGTTGCTCGGCTGGGACAGCCTGACGGCCTGGCTCGTGTCCCTGGACATCGACGACGCGTGGCTGGAGAACGCCCGGACCGCGGTGGAGGACCTGGCTCCCGCGGTGGGGCAGGGCGTGCTGGGGGCGGTCTCGTCCACCGTCTACGGCGCGATCTCGGCGATCATGGGTACGTTCTTCGCGGTCTTCTTCCTGTTCTTCGTCCTGCGCGACGGTAAGCGCTTCGCCGACTGGCTGTCGACGTCGACCCGGCTGGACCGGGAGACCGTCGCCGAGGTCACCGAGATCTCCCGCCAGTCGATCCGCGGCTACTTCCGCGGCACGGCCATCACGGCGCTGCTGACGGCGCCGATCTTCATGGTGCCGCTCTTGCTGCTCGGGGTGCCGTTGGCGATCCCGATCTTCATCCTCTACTTCGTGCTGTCCTTCGTCCCGTTCCTCGGGGCGTGGATCGCCGGCGGCTTCGTGGTGCTCATCGCCTTCGGGTCCGGCGGCACCACGGCGGCGCTCATCATGGCCGTCACCTTCCTGATCTCCAACGGCACCATCCAGAGCGCGGTCAGCTCCTGGGCGCTCGGCTCATCGCTGCGACTGCACCCCATCTCCGTCCTGCTGGCGACCATCATCGGCGGTACCGTGGCCGGCCTGCTGGGCATGGTGCTGGGAGCGCCGGTGCTCTCGGCGGTGCTCAAGTCCGTCGAGGCGGTGTCCCGACGGCGTGCGGCCTCGGCGGCCGCCGAGGACGGTCGCTAGCGCCGACGGCGCTATTCGCAGGCGACCCCGTCGCCGTCGCGGTCCAGCTTGGACGAGTAGCCCGGATCGCCGACGTGGAGCGGGGCGGCACCGGCGGCGCGGGCGGCCGAACAGTTCGGGTAGTAGGCGTTCGGGCCCGGCGTGGGAGTCTGCACCAGTGGTCGGGGACGCTCGGTGGTTCGCGGCGGTGCCGCTTCGGTGGGTGTGCGCGTGGGCGCGGTGGGCTCGTCCTCCGCGGACTCGGTGGTCGACGACCGGTCCGAAGCGGGCGCGGTGCCTCCGCAATCGGTGAGCAGCCGCGTCATCGCGTTCTTCTCCGCCTGCGTCACCCACAGCCGGTAGGCGGCCTTCACCTCGATCTGCCGGGCCACGTACGTGCACCGGTAGGCGCGGTTCGGCGGCAGCCAGGTGGCGGCGTCGCCGTCGCCCTTGCGTTGGTTGGTCGGGCCGTCGACGGCCAGCAGATTGCGGGGGTCGTTGGCGAAGTTCCGCCGCTCGTCGGAGGAGAGCTGCTGCGCGCCCTTCTGCCACGCATCCGACAGCGCGACCACGTGGTCGATCTGGACGGCGCTGGACGAGCTGGACCCGCGGACGAAGTCGATGGTCTTCCCGGTGTACGGGTCGGTCAGGGTGCCCGAGACCACCACGCAGTCGCGGGTGCCGGCCTTGAGGGCGGTCTGGGTCAGATCGCGGCGCAGAATGTCGTTGCGGGTGTCGCAGCCGTTGTGGCCGAACTCGACGTCGACGTCGTCGCTCCACCGCTGCCCGAACAGGTCGCGGGAATAGCCGGTCTTGGGGGCGCGGCCCTTGACCGGGATCTCGGCCAAGCTCGCCAGCGCGGCGGAGGAGCGCTCATCGAGCGGGCGGCGGTCGGTCGACGGCGGCGCCTGGGACGGGCGCGCGGCGCTGCTGTCCTGCTCGGCGGCCTCCGGGACGGCTCGGGTCGGGGAGGCGAGGCCGCTGACCCCGGTGCCCTCCGCCTTCTCGGAATCAACCGGTTCACAGCCGGCCAGCAGAACCATCGCCGCGGCTCCGACCGCACACCGACGCAACACCTTCGACATCGAACCCCCCACGCAGACCTCCGGACAACCATGCCAGTATGTCCGATCTGTACGACAGGTCCGTTGTGGCGGCGGGTCACGGCAAGCGCAGCAGCAGCTTTGCGGAGAGTTTCATGGCGGCGCCGAGGACGTCGACCGCCGGGCTCTGCGCGACGAGTCCGGGGGTGCGCTCGTCGACGATGTCCGGGACCCGGTCCAGGTAGGGCGTGGGTTCGCGACCGGCCAGCACCGCCGCGAGGTTGGCGAAGGCGGTGGATCCGGGGTCGTCCAGGTAGCCGGCGTGCGCGTTGGTGCCGGCCACCAAGCCGCCGTGGTGGGGGCCGTCGGCCGAGTAGTGGCCCGAATCCATGCGCTGCACCCCGGGTGCGGTGTCCGGGTCTCCGCCGTGCACGGCACCGCCGAGCTTCTGGGCGAGGTGGATCGGATCGCCCGGCGGGGTCATCGAGTAACGGTGGACCTCGGGGTTGGCGTTGTTCCACGGTCCGTCGGCGACGCCGGTCCCGGCGGAGGACGCGTAGACCACGTTGTCCGCGCGCAGCCCGTATTGCTCGGCGGTGCCGACCACCGAGCCGCCGTACGAATGCCCCAGGTAGGTGACCGGGGTGCCGGGCGCGGCGGCGGCGACTTCCTGGTCGAGGTCTCGGCCGAAGGCGACGAGTCTGCGGGCCAGCCGATCCGCCGGGACCGGGTCGGCGGCCGAGTCGGTGAGAACGTCGCGCGCGTCGAGGGTCAGGTGGGGCGTGATCCGTTGGGGCAGATCGCCGTTGGCGAAGACGAACACCGGTGCCCCGGAACGGCGCGCCAGGTCCAGGGCGCGGCGGCGCTGGGCTTCGCTGTTGTCGAGGTTGGCGCCGGTGCCGGGGACGAACACCCCGACGCCGGGAACGCCGGGGGTCAGTGCGCCGATCTGCTCGATGTAGCGGCCGTTGCCGCGGCTGTCGAAGGCGAGGAACGCCCGCGGCGTCGGGGTGCCGTCCACCCCGGGTGCCGGGGCCAGCAACTCCTTCAGTTCGGCGACGCGGCGCGGGTTCCCGAACGGGGTGCCCAGCAGCGCGGTCTGCGCGGCCAGCGTACGGGTGATGTTCAGTCGATTGGCGGCGATCCGGTCCGCGAAGGCGACGCCGTCCAGGTTGCCGACCACCTGCGGGTCGGCGTCGATCAACTGCTGGATCTCGTTGGGGGAGAGGGTGTCCCAGAACTCCCGACGCGCGTCCTGCGGGAGCGCCTGCAGCTGCGCGATCACCTGCCGCGGCCCGGCCCACCCGCCGAGCGGGTGGGGGACGGCGCTCCCGTCGCGGGCCAGCAGTCCGGCCAATTGGGTCAGGCGGAGCCCGAGGGTGCCGTCCAGATCGCCGAGAGCGGCCAGCAGGGAGCGGATGCGGGTGGTGAGGTAGGCGGCGTCGGCGGTGCGGCTGGCCGACGGCGGACCCACCGTGCCGTCGTCGGCCACCGTGAATCCGGCCCCGCTCGCGGCGTCGACCAGCTGCAGGAGCAGGGTGCGCGCGGGGACCATCTCCTCCCAGGCCTGGCGTCCGGCGGTGGCCGCGGCTTCCAGGGTGCGTACCAGGCGCCGGACCGACGCGGTCTCGGTGGCGACTCGGCGACTCACCGCATCGTGGGTGGCACCGGTCCAGTCGACCTGCCCGGCCACCGAGCGATGCACCCGACCGGCCGTGCCGAGCAGCGCGTCCGCGCCGAAATCCAGATTCAGCACCGCCGCGCCGAGTTGCTCCAGCGGCCACCCGCGGACGGCCGCGATCCCGGTCACGGCCGGCTCGCCGAGAGGATCTTGGCGGCGGCGTCGGCGTCGGCGGTCTGCGCGAGGTCGGCGAACCGGTGGACGGCCGCGGCCAGTCCGTCCAGGGCGGCGCCGTACCGGTCGGCGGCGGCCTCGGCGGCGCGGGTGCAGCGCAGCAGGCCGGCGAGGCTTGCGCAGTCGGGTGCCGGGGCGAGGCCGTCGGCGAAGGACAACGCGGCGGCGGAGCGGCCGTGCGTGCGCCAGTCCGCGGCCATGGCCCGCAACTGATCCGGGGTGAGGCTGGTCATCGGTGATCCCGTCGTCGCTGGAACAGTGTTCCTTCCATTGACGCGCGCGGCGACCGCATCGGCGCGCCGGTGTCCACAGCTGCGACGACGAACGCCCGAGCTGTGCACAGCTCGGGCGTTCGTTCTAGGGATCGGTCAGCGGGTGGCCAGCGCCGGCCTCCGCGGCAGCACACCGGTGTCGGCGTCGGCGAGCAGATTCGCCACCGTCTCGGCGGAGTCGGTCTTGTTGGTGCCGATGAAACCGGTGGGGCCGCGTTTGATCCACCCGGTCACGTAGAGCCCGGGCACCGGCTCCTGGTCGACGCAGACGCGTCCGGCGACGTTGGCCACCGTGCCGCGAGCGTCGTCGAACGGCAGACCCGGGATCGGACGTCCGCGATAACCGATCGCGGTGAACACCAGCGACGTCTCGAGGTCGACCACCTCGTCGGTGCCGGTGCGCACGAACCGCATCCCGGTGACCCGCTCGGTGCCGAGCACCCGCTGTGGCGTCAGCCCGAAGGCCAACCGGAGGTAGGGCTCGGCGGGCCGCGGACGGGCGGCGATCTCCCGGAGCAGGGCCACCTTCTCGGCGTCCTCCCGGTTGTCGAGGGGTGCGACGTCCACGCCGCGGAGCTCCTCCGGATCCACCCACACGCGCGCCGACCCGTCGGCCAATCCGACGAGTTCGGGCAGGGTGAATGCACCGTGTTCGGGACCGCGACGGCCCACGACCACCACTTCGCGCAGGGCGGAGTCGCGCAATGCCGCGAGGGCGGCCGGCGCGATGTCGGTGTCGGCCAAGCGGTTCGGGTCGGCGGTCAGGATCCGAGCCACGTCCAGGGCCACGTTGCCGTTGCCGATCACCACGGCGCGCTCGGCGGACAGCGACGGCGCGGCGTCCCGGAAGTCGGGGTGCCCGTTGTACCAGCCGACCGCCGAGGTCGCGCTCTGCACGCCCGGCAGCTCGACGCCGGGGATGTCGAGCCGACGGTCGGTGGGCGCACCGCCGGCCCACAGCACGGCGTCGAACTCGGCGCGCAACTGATCGAGCGTGAGGTCCGTGCCGACCGGTGAGTTCAGCAGGATCTGCAGGCGCGGATGCGCGGCGATGGTGTCGAACAGGTTCACCACGCTGCGGGTGGCCTGGTGGTCCGGGGCCACCCCGAACCTGGCCAACCCGAACGGCTCGGACAGCCGCTCGAACATCGTCACCTGGACCTGGCGGTGCTTGAGCAGTTCGTCGGCCGCGTACATGGCCGACGGGCCCGAGCCCACGATGGCCACCCGCATCGGATCGGGCAGGCCGTTGAAGGCTTGCGGCTTGCCGATCGGCGCCAGGGGCTTGCGCCAGAGTGCGTCGACCGGGAAGCGCACCGTGCTGGGCGGCTGATCGGCGAAATGCTCGGCGTTCACGTCGGTGAACCGCTCCTGGCCCAGCGGGATGCGATGGTCCGGGACGATGGCGCCGACGGGGCAGGCCGTGACGCACGCGCCGCAGTCCACGCAGCTGTCCGGATCGATGTAGAGCATCTCGGCCGTGGCGAAACCGGGTTCGTCGGGCGTGGGATGAATGCAGTTGACCGGGCAGGCGTAGACGCAGGAGGCGTCGCCGCAGCACGGCTGCGTGATGACGTGCGGCATGTCAGCGGGCGTTGTACGACGGCTCGCTGCGGTAGCGCGAGGAACGTCCGTCGATGCCAAGGGCCTTCCAGATGCGACGCGACACCGGGTTCATCAGACCGCACTGCTCGGCGAGCATCCGGACATCGCCGAAGACGTCGCTGAGGAAGTTCTGCGAGTCCTCGGACTTCCAGAACATCTCCTTGAAGACCTCGTCCGGGACGTCGAATTCCCGGCGGAACTGCACCGGCGGGCGGGCGATGGCACCGCAGAGCACGCGCATCACGATCGGCATGGCCATCGACAGCACGAAACGCGTCGGGCGGCTGCGGGTGGGCACGGTGGCGCGCAGGTGGTGGTGGGCGAACGAGATGTGCCGGGCCTCCTCGGCCACGTGCAGCTCCATCACGGCGGCCATCACCGGGTGCACGTTGGCGCCGGCCCGCAGGAAGTCCTTCTGCAGGTGGTCGATCGGTTCCTCGCCGGCGAGGACGCCGAAGAAGAAGACGGTCGGCCAGAAGGTGGAGAACAGCGGAATGATCGGATCGACCACCCGCATGCCGCGCGGCATGCCGGGGACGTCCATGCCCACGCGGTTCACCATCTCCTGGAACATCAGCGTGTGCTGGCACTCCTCCTTGGATTCGTGCGTCACGTACCGGAAGCGCTTGTCGCCGTTCTTCAGCTTCGACGCGTACTGCAGCAGCCCGCGGATCAGGATCGACTCGAACTGCAGGCCCACCTTGGCGACATTGGCCTGCCGCCACATGCCGATCTCGATCTGCTTCTCCTGCGGCAGCGCCTTGTACCAGGGGTGTTTGCCGACGGGGTCCACCTGCGGGTCGAGGATCCAGCGCGGATCGTTCGGCACGATCGCCATCTCCGGCGCATCCCAGGCGATGTGGATGTACGGATCGAAGTTCCGGTGCACCGAGGCTTTCGACAGGTCTTCGACGATCTGGTCGTAGTCGGCGTCGGTGCCGGACTTGGCGGCGGGCGGCTCGTACGCGATCGGCCGCGGCTGGGTGCTGGTCATCGTCATTCCCTTTCGTGGTCCGCACTCGAGGCGCGGAACGAGAACGTGTTCCGCCTCTAACGCTGACATCATCCATTGATCTTGTCAACGCTCAATGTCACGGTATGCGACGTCGAGGACAGTGTCGTCGCGCCGATTTAGGGGAGCCCTGAGGCGTGCGACACAATGACTTCCGTGGATGCCATCGAAATCGCGGCCATCGCGGTGCTGTGTGTACTCGCCATCGCCGCCGCGAACACGTTGGCGCCGCGACTGCGGGTCGCCGCGCCGTTGCTGCTGGTCGGCGTCGGTGTGGGCGTCAGCTTCCTGCCGGAGGTGCCGGAGATCAACGTCGATCCGGAGCTGGTGCTGATCGGCCTGCTGCCGCCGCTGCTGTACGCGGCCGCGCGCGCCATGCCCGTGATGGACTTCCGCCGCGACTTCCCAGCCATCGGGGCTCTCTCGATCGTGCTGGTGGTGGTCTCGTCGTTGCTGCTGGGCCTGTTCTTCACCTGGATCCTGCCGGATGTGGACTATGCGCTCGGGGTGGCTCTCGGCGCCATCCTCAGCCCGACCGACGCGGTCGCCACCAGCACCATCAAACGGATGGGTGCGCCCAACCGGATCGTCACGGTGCTGTCCGGGGAGAGCCTGTTCAACGACGCCAGCGCCCTGGTGGTGCTGCGGGCGGCGATCGCCGCCACCGGCGCGGGCATCTCGTTCGCCGGGGTGGCGGTGAGCTTCCTGTGGGCGCTGATCGGTGCGGTCGTGGTGGGCGCGGCGGTGGGTTGGCTGATCAGTCGGCTGCGTGCGCGCATCCGGGTGCCGGCGGTGGCCACCGCAATCTCCTTCACCACGCCCTATGTGGCGTACTTGGCCGGCGAGGTGATCGGTGCCTCCGGCCTGGTGGCGGCCGTCGCCGCCGGCCTGATGACCGGCCGGACCGCGGTGCGGCACCTGTCGGCAGCCCATCGACAGTCCGACGTGCAGAACTGGCAGATGGTCGAGGTGATCCTGGAGGGCGGGGTGTTCCTCCTCATGGGGCTCGAGCTCTACACCCTCCTGGAGGATGTGAGCGAGGCGCACGACACCTGGTTGCACGCACTGTGGCCTGCCGCGGCCGCGCTGGTGTTGGCACTGCTCATTCGCTGGGCGTTCGTGACGCCGCTGGTGTGGTGGCTGGGGAGGCGGGCCCGCCAGGTGATCGCCAGCGAGCCCGCGCTGTCGGCGTTGCGGGAGGAACTGCGGGAGGAACTGCCGACCGAGCGCGACGGCGACGACACCGCGGGCAGCCGGTTGCGCAGGCACCTCGATCGTCGCCTGGCCGACATCGACTACTACCGGACCGAGGCGATCGGCTCCCGCGAGGGCATGGTGGTGGTGTGGGGCGGCCTGCGGGGCGCGGTCACCCTGGCCGCCGCGCAGACGCTCCCGGCCGACACCCCGTACCGGTCACTGCTGATTCTGGTGGCGTTCTTCGTCGCCGCGCTGTCGCTGACCCTGCAGGGCGGCCTGATGGGCCCGGTGCTGCGCCGCCTGCACCTTCCCGATCAGAGCGCCGACATCCGCGCCGAGCGGGCGCGGCTGCGCGGGGAGATGCTCGACGTGGCCCAGCGCATGCTCGACGATCCCGCGGTGGTCGGCGCGGACCCGCTGCTGGCCCAGCAGGTGCGGCTGTTTCGGGAGCTGGAGGCCCCGGACGTCGACGACGACGACTCCGAGATCGATGCCTTGGATCGGCGTTTGCAGACCTCGCGGGAGGTGCGTCGCCTGCGGCGGCGAGTGATCGACGAGCAGCGTCGCACGCTGCTCGTCTTCCGCGACCGGGGCACCTACAGTTCGGGCGCCCTCACCGCCGAATTGACCAAACTCGACGCCCAGGAGCTCGGCCTGCGGGGTTGAGCTGCTCGGGTGCGTCGATCGGCACGGCGTCGTCGGGTGCGGTGGGGTGCCCGTCCGGGTTGGTCTCGCGGGCCGGCAGCCACAACACCAGGGCCACGACCACCACGAGTCCGGTGAGCAGGAAGGCCGGTCCGTAACCGAAGACGGTGGCGACCGCACCGGCCGCGAGCGGCCCGACCACCGCACCGAGGTCCGAGGCCATGCCGTAGGCGGCCAACGCCGAACCCCCGCGCTGGGAGGTGCCGAGGACGTCGCCGAGCGCCGCCTGATGGGTGGGGGCGAAGAGACCGGAGCCGAGTCCGGCGATGGTGGTCAGCGCCACCGCCACGGCCAAGTTGGGGGAGTAGCCGAGGGTCAGGGTCGACGCGGCGGCGATGGCCAGCCCGGGAAGCAGAACCGGGCGGCGGCCGTACCGATCGGACAGGCGTCCGGCGATGAGGATCGCCACCATGTTGCCGCCCGCGTAGAACGCCAGAATCACGCCGGCCCAGGCGTCGGACTGGCCGAGGCCCTGGGTGATGAACAGCGGCACGAGCGCGATGCGCACACCCATCGACGCCCAGCCCTGGGCGAAGTTCGAGGCCAGGATGGCCCGGTAGGCGCTGTCCCGGCAGGCGGTGGCGAAGGTGACCGCTTCGACCACGGCCGGTGCACCCGGCGTGGATCCGGCGTGCGCGGGCACCGGCGGCATGAGGACGGCCACGCCGATGGCGGCGATCACCAGCGCGATCGCGTAGACCACGAAGGGCAGTTTGAGGCCGCCGCCGATAAGAGCGGCGCCGATCAGCGGGCCGGTGAGATTGCCGATCAGAAAGCCCGCCGAGAAGTACCCGGAGGCCCGCCCGCGGATCTGCGGCGGGGCCAGCCGAATCAGCAGCGCCATCGCCGAGACGGTGAACATCGTGGAGCCGATGCCGCCGGCGGCGCGGAAGATCAGCAGTTGCCAGTAGGAGGCCGCGAACGCGCAGGCCAAGGTACTGGCGGCGACGATGATGAGGCCGGTCAGATAGATACGGCGTTCGCCGAGGACGGTGACCAGTCGTCCGGTCGCGGGAGCGAAGGCGAGCCGCATCACCGCGAACGCGGAGATCACCGCCGACACCGCCGTCACCGACACCCCGAAGGTGCTGGCGAAGATCGGCAGTGCCGGCGCGATCAGTCCGTAGCCGAGCGCGATGACGACATTGGCCGCCAGGAGAACCCACAGGCCGCGGGGAAGATGCTTCATACCGCGGAATCAGGCCCTTCTCGTCGAATCAGTGGTGGCGCACGATCATCACCGGCACCTTGGCGTGGTGCAGCACCTTCTGGCTGCGCGAGCCCAGGAGCAGGCCGGTGAAACCGCCGCGACCGCGGCTGCCCATCACGATCAGAGCGGCCGAGTCGCCCGCGGTGTCGAGGATGGCCTTGCCCGGCTCCTCCGGAATCACCACGCGCTTGACCTGCACGTCCGGGTGATCGGTGGAGTAGCCGGCCAGACGCTCGGCGACGGCGCCGACGGCCTGCTCGCTCATCTGGTCGATCTCGTCGGCGCTCAGCCCGAAGCCGTGCAGCGCATCGGCGTCCAGCGGCGTCCAGGTGTGGACCGCGATGAGCTCGGCGTTACGCAGGTCGGCCTGCCGGTAGGCCTCGGCCACGGCCGGGTCGCTGACCTTGGAATCGTCGACGCCGACCACCACGGGGCCGTCGTTCAGTTCGGCCTCGGGCGGCACGATGACCACCTTGCTCTTGGCGTGCGCGGCGACGCTGGTGCTGACCGAGCCGAGGAACAGGCCCTTGAGGCCGCCCAGGCCGCGGCTGCCCAGGACCACCATCTCGGCGTCCTCGCTGAAGTCGATCATCACGTGCGCGGCATCGCCCTCGGCGATGGAGCCGTGGATGGTGAGGCCGGGAGCGGTCTCTTCGGCGACCTTGGCCGCATCCTGGACGTACTTGCTCACTTCGCCGCGGATCGCATCGATCACGTCCTGCGGGATCACCAGGCCGGGCGCATAGTCACTGGTAGTGGTGGTGTAGGCCGAAACGATCTTCAGGTCGGCGCCTTCGAGCTTCGCCTCTTGCGCCGCCCAGCGCACCGCGTTGACAGCCTCGGCCGATCCGTCGACACCCACAAGAACCACGCTCATCGTGAATCCCACATCCTCGCTCGCTACGGCCCGGACGCCCGGAATGCGCATCCGTATCAAGCCTCGTCTCCATTCTGTCGTACCGTCCAGCCGGATGCACGGCAGGTCGGGACTTTGGACCCGGAACCGTGCAGGTGGGGCCCGGGCCCGCCCGCGTCACCGCCGGTATCCTGGTGATCATGAGCCTCGATTCGCAGCACGATCTTCCCCAGCAGGCCCCCGGTGGCGAGTTGGAGCCGGAGATGCCGCGCGTCGACCTGCGCCGGACCATCCTGCAGGTGGTCGGCACCGTGTGCCTGGCCACGCTGTTCGCCGTCGGCGGCGCCCTCACCAGCGGTGGCTGGTTCACCTTCCTGGTGCTGGGTTCGGCCGTGGTGATCTTCCTCGGCGCCGCGTCCCTCGGCGTGCAGGCCTTCCGCAGTCAGCGCAGCGGCGGCCGGTGGCAGGTGTACCAGGGCGGGATGTGGGCACTGTTGCTGATCTTCCTGCTCTGGGTGTTCAGCGCCATCGGCGCAGCCATGGCCTGACACCCCGTCGACCCGGGTACGACGTCAGGTCCAGCTGGGCAGCCAGAGCTGCATGTTCCACAGCTCGTTGCTGATCGGGACGCCGGTGAGGATCGGCCAGTGGAAGGCGAAGTTGGCCACTACGAGGCCGACGTACAACGCGACCGCCAGGACGGCGAGCAAGCGGCTGGTGGACATGCGTCCCCTGCCCGCTGCGGCGAGGACGTCTCCGCAGCACAGCGCCAGGCCCATCACGAGGAACGGCGCCATCGCGGTGGCGTAGAAGAAGTACATCTGGCGGTCGATCTCGAAGAACCACGGCAGAATCGCCGCGCCGTAGCCCACCAGGACCGCGGCGTAACGCCAGTCCCGGCGGAAGAGCATCCGCCACAGGCCCCACACGAGCATCGGCAGCGCCAGCCACCAGAGGGCGGGCGTGCCGATGAGCATCTGGGCGCGGATACAGTCGCCGCCGCCGCACTGATCGGGGCCGTAGGAGATGGCGTACAGCATGGGCCGCAGCGCCATCGGCCACGACCAGGGCTTGGACTCCCACGGATGCTGATTGCCGGCCGCATTGGTGAGACCGGAGTGGAACTCGAGGATCCCGGTCTCGTAGTACCAGAACGACCGAATGGCGGCCGGTACCCACGCGAAGGGCCCGTCGACGCCCACTTCCGTGCCGACGACGTAGCGGTACACCGAGGTCTCCGCCCGGAACCACACCGCGAAGAAGGCGAGGTACATCGCCACCGGCAGTGCGGCCAGCGACGCGGCGGAGGGAAACAGGTCGCGCGCGAGCACGCCCTTGAACGGCTTCTCCACGTGATAGGCCTTGCGGGTCGCGACGTCGAAGCCGAGTGACAGCAGTGTGAAGAAGACGACGAAGTAGATGCCCGACCATTTGGTGCCGCACGCCAGACCCAGCATCACGCCCGCGGTGAAGCGGTACCAGCGGAAACCGAAGCGTGGTCCGAGGGGGCTCAGCCGGACGCGGCCCGCCAGCCAGGCGCGGTGCATGCGGGCGCGCATCTGATCGCGGTCGGCGATCAGAGCGGCGAAGGCCAGCACCACGAAGAGCGCCTGGAAGATGTCGAGCATGCCCATGCGGGATTGGACGAAGAGCACGCCGTCGCAGAGAGCGAAGACCCCGGCCAGCGCGCCGATCAGGGTGGAGCGGCTCAGTCGCCGCACCGTCAGATAGATGGCCAGCACGATGATCACGCCGGACACGGCGGCGGTGAAACGCCAGCCCATCGGCCCGTAGCCGAACATCGCCTCACCGATCGCGAGCATCCACTTGCCCACCGGCGGATGGACCACCAGGCCGTAGGCCGGATTGTCCTCGATCCAGCCGCCGCCGGTCAGCGCCTGCCAACCCTGCGGCACGTAGTGCTTCTCGTCGAAGACGGGGGTGCCGTCGTCGGTCGGATGGGTCAGGTCCCAGAACCGGGTCACGACGGCGATCAGCGTGAGGACGACGCCGATGACGATGCCGCGTCGGGTGTCAGTGGCGCCGAAGACCGGTGCGGGAATCTCCGGGCCGGGAGCGGTGCCGAGGTCCTCGGTGCGCGCGCGGGGTGCGACGGTGGCGCGATCGAGGACGGCTGGACTCACCAGGCCGATGGTAGAGGAAGGTACGTTGGCCTGGTGACTGGAGCACTGGTGTTGGCCGGAACGCCGATGGGGCAGGCCGGCGACGCCTCCCCGCGACTGCGGGAGGCCTTGGCGACCGCGGACATCGTGGCCGCCGAGGACACGCGGCGGGCCCGCGGCCTGGCGTCGTCGTTGGACGTGACGATCACCGGCAGGCTCGTCAGCTACTACGACCACGTCGAGGCCCAGCGCGCCCCGCAACTGGTGGAGGCGATCGCCGACGGGGCCACGGTGCTGCTCATCACCGACGCGGGCATGCCGTCGGTGAGCGACCCCGGATACCGCCTGGTGGCCGCCTGTGCGGCCGCCGATCTGCGGGTGACGTGCCTGCCGGGACCGTCGGCGGTGACCACGGCGCTGGCGCTGTCGGCGCTGCCGTCCGAACGCTTCTGCTTCGACGGTTTCGCGCCGCGTAAGCCGGGGGCGCGCCGCGACTGGCTGGCCTCGCTGCGCACCGAACCGCGCACCGTGGTCTTCTTCGAGTCCCCGCACCGGTTGGCGCAGACGCTCGCCGACGCGGCGCAGGTCCTCGGCGACGACCGGGCGGCGGCGGTGTGCCGGGAGCTGACCAAGACCTACGAACAGGTGCGGCGGGGCGGCCTCGGCGAACTCGCGCGGTGGGCCGCCGAGGGCGTCAAGGGGGAGATCACCGTGGTGGTGGCCGGGGCCACGACGGTCGACGACGACGTGGACCTGGAGTCGGTGGTGACCGCCGCCGAGGAACTCGCCGCGGCGGGCAGCCGCCTCAAGGATGCCTGCGAGCAGGCGGCCGCCGGGACCTCGTTCAGTCGTCGCGAGGTGTACGAGGCGGTGCTGGTCGCGCGCCGCGGGGCCGACGACTGAGTCAGTGCGGCGCGCGCGTGTGCGCGAGAATGGAGGCGGCCTTGTCCAGGCATTCCTGCCATTCCGCGGCGGGCTCGGAGTCGTAGGTGATGCCGCCCCCGACGCCGAGGGTCAGTGCGCCGTCCGGAGCGACGGTCACGGTGCGGATCGCGACGTTCAGGTCGAGGAGTCCGTCCGGGCCGGCGATCCCGACGGCCCCGCAATAGACCCCGCGCGGGTGGGTCTCCCATTCCGCGATGAGTTCGGCGGCACGGATCTTCGGCGTTCCGGTGACCGACGCTGGCGGGAAGGCGGCCTCCAGCAGGGCGTCGTTGCCGACGGTGTCGTCGAGTTCGGCGACGACGGTGGACACCAGATGCCACACGCCGGGCGCCCCGACCACGGTGAGCAGTTCGGGGACGCGCACCGTGCCGGTGCGGGCGACGCGGCCGAGATCGTTGCGCACCAGGTCCACGATCATCACGTTCTCGGCGATGTCCTTGACCGACTGGGCGAGCACCATCGGGTCCTCGCTGCGCGGCGCGGTGCCCTTGATCGGTGACGAGCTGACGGTGCTGCCGCGCCGGGACAGGAAGGTCTCCGGCGACAGGCTCGCCACCGCGCCCCACTCGCCCTGCAGGAAAGCGGCCTTCGCCGGTGTGGTCGCCGCCGCCAGATCGGCGAAGTAGCGGTGGGCCGCGCCGTCGAGGCGGCCGGTGAAGCGGGTGCAGATGCAGGCCTGGTACACCTCGCCGGCGGCGATGGCGTCCCGGCAGGCGGCGATGGCGGTCAGGTGCGGGTCGCGCTCGGGGGACGTCCACGACGTCGACCAGTCGTTGGCCTCCGGGGCGCGGGGGGTCAACGGCGGCAGCCATGCGGGCGGCGGGGCGCCGACGGGGCTCTCCCACGACCAGCGTCCGTCGCGGAGCACGAGGATGCCGTCGGTGAGGCCGCCGACCACCGGGGGGAGGGTTCCCTGGTCCCCGCGGACGGGGAAACCCAGGTAGCCGAACCAGAAGCGATCGGGCCGGTCCGGCGGTCGCAGCCCCGGCACCAGCGTGAGGGAGGGGGCGATGACCGCGTCGGCATCGCACCAGTCGCCGATCAGCGCCGCCGGGCCCGGCCGCCCCGACTCCTCGGCCGCGGCGGCCAGGGCGCCGAACAGATCCAGCGCCGACGCCGCGTTCACTCGTCCTTGGCCGACTCGATGCGCGGGAAGACGGGACTCGGCTTGGGCAGTGCCGCGCCCGGCCGCAGGCGCGTGCCGATAGCGGCGAAGTCGCGCTCGTCGTCGGCCACGGCCAGCAGGTCCAAGATGGTGCCGGTGGAGGTCGGCATCACTGGCTGGGCCAGCAGCGTGACGATGCGGATGACCTCGGCGCACACGTACAGCACGGTGCCGGTGCGCTCCAGGTCGGTCTTGGCCAGCTTCCACGGTTCCTGCGCGGAGATGTAGCGGTTGGTGTCGGCCAGCGTGGACCAGAGCGCCTCCAGTCCGAGGTGGAGGGCCTGCGCGTCGAAATGTCCGCGCAGCACCGGCAGCAGACCGTCGGCGGTGGCCAGCAGCGCCCGGTCGGCCTCGGTGAACTCACCCGGAGCGGGCAGGGTGCCGTCGAAGTACTTGCCGATCATGCTCAGCGTGCGCTGGGCCAGGTTGCCGTACTCGTTGGCCAGGTCGGCGTTGGTGCGCGCGACGATGGCCTCCGTCGAGTACGAGCCGTCCTGTCCGTAGGACACCTCGCGCAGGAAGAAGAAGCGCACCGGGTCCACGCCGAACTCGTCGAGCAGCACCTGCGGGTCGATGACGTTGCCGAGGGACTTGCTCATCTTCTGGCCGTTGTTGAACAGGAAGCCGTGCGCGAACACCCGCTCGGGCAGCTCGATGCCCGCGCTCATCAGGAAGGCCGGCCAGTAGACGCAGTGGAAGCGAATGATGTCCTTGCCGATCACGTGCAGGTCGGCGGGCCAGAAGCGGGCGAAGGTCTCCGGATCGTCGGGGAAGCCGGCACCGGTCAGGTAGTTGGTGAGGGCGTCGACCCACACGTACATGACGTGCCCGTCGCCGTCGGGCACCGGCACGCCCCAGTCGAAGGTGGTGCGCGAGACCGACAGGTCCTTGAGTCCGCCGCCGACGAAGCTGGTGACCTCGTTGCGGCGCACGTCCGGGCCGATGAATTCGGGCCGGCTGCGGTAGAGCTCGAGCAGCTTGTCCTGGTAGGCCGACAGGCGGAAGAAGTAGGTCTCCTCCTCGGTCCAGGTCAGGACGTGGCCGTTCTCGGTGCAGACTCGGTGGCCGTCGTCGTCGACGGTGGTGTCGTCCTCGTTGACGAAGCTCTCGTCGCGGACGTCGTACCACCCCGAGTAGGAGTCCAGGTAGATGTCGCCGCGCTCGACCATGCGGCGCCAGATCTCTTCGGAGGCGCGATGATGGTCGGCGTCGGTGGTGCGGATGAAGCGATCGAAGCTCGACCCCAGGCGTTCCTGCAGCGACTGGAATCGGTCGGAGTTGCGCCGCGCGAGTTCGCCGGTGGGAATGCCCTCGGCCTCGGCCGTCTGCTGCATCTTCTGGCCGTGCTCGTCGGTTCCGGTCAGGAACAGGACGTCGTACCCGTCGAGTCGCTTGAATCGGGCCAGGGTGTCGGCGGAGATGTACTCGTAGGCGTGCCCGATGTGGGGCGCGCCGTTCGGGTAGGCGATGGCCGTGGTGACGTAGAAGGCAGGACGCATAGTGAATAGAAGGATACCGGTGGTGGTGGGCGCGCTCGCGTCCACTCAGGGCGTTCGGCGGTAGGGCTCGCAACCGACCGGCGGGAGCGGCGGCGTCAGCTCGGCCAGGGGAGTGATCGGCCGGGTCACCGGGGCGTCGCTGAGCGTGAACGGTTCCCCGTGGTGGGCCAGATCGATGGGCGGGCCGCCGAGCAGGCGATAGGTGGCGCTGGTCGCATCGATCGCGACCACGAGGCGTGATTCGCGCACCACCATTCGGAACGACATGTAGTTCAGGTGCGACGGCAGCCGCGGCGCGAACGTGATGTGCCCGCCGAAGTCGCGCATGCCGCCGAAGCCCGCCACGCAGTCGGTCCAGGCTCCGCCGAGGGCGGCGATGTGCAGGCCGGAGAACACGTTGCTGTGCAGGTCGTGCAGGTCGGTGAACAGCGACTCGCACATCAGGTCGTAGGCCAGGTCCAGGTAGCCCACCTCGGCGGCGGCCACCGACTCCGAGCACGCCGACAGCGACGAGTCGCGCACGGTGATCGGGTAGTAGTAGTCGAAGATCGTGCGCTTCTCGTCGAGGGTGAACGCCTCGCCGAACAGGTAGGTCGCGAACACGAGGTCGGCCTGCTTGACCACCTGCTTGCGGTACAGGTCGAAGTACGGATAGTTCAGTAGCAGCGGGTAGCGGTCCCGGGAGGCTTCGAAATCCCACCGGTCGAGCAGCGTGAACGCCTCGCACTGCTGGTGCACCCCGGCGGCCTCGTCGTACGGAATCGTCATGTGGTCGGCGCACGCGTGCCAGTGCGCCACTTCGTCATCGGTCACACCGAGGTCGCGGGCGACAGCGGGATGTCGGGCGACGGTCCACGCCGCATCGCGAAGGGCTTGTTGCGCAGCGAGATTGGTGAACAGGTTGTTGTTGATGATGGCGGTGTACTCGTCGGGGCCGGTGACGCCGTCGATGCGGAACTTGCCGTTGACGTCGTGGTGGCCGAAGCCCGCGAAGAACCGGGCGACCTCGACGAGAAGCTCTACGCCGCACTCGATTTCGAAGCCCTCGTCGTTGGTGGCGCGGATGTAGCGTCCGGTGGCGTTGGCGATGTCGGCGGAGACGTGCACGCCCGCGGTGCCGGCCGGCCAATAGCCGGAGCACTCGTCGCCCTCGATGGTCCGCCACGGGAACATCGCACCCTCCTGCGCGAGCTCGGCCGCGCGCGCCTTGGCCTGAGCCAGCGTGGAATGCCGCCAGCGCAGCTCCTCGCCTGCCGCGCCGGGCACGGTGTAGGTGAGCATCGGCAGGACGAAACTCTCGGTGTCCCAGAAGGTGTGGCCGTCGTAGCCGGGGCCGGTGAGGCCCTTGGCCGGAATGGCGCGCGACTGTCCGCGCGCGCCGGCCTGGAGCACGTGGAAGAGCGCGAACCGGATGGCCTGCTGGACCTCCGGGTCTCCGTCCACCTCGATGTCGGCATCCCGCCAGAACTCGTCGAGATACTCGACCTGCTCGGCTTTCAGTGCCTCCCAACCGGTTTCGGCCGCCATAGCCAGGGCGGCCTCCACCTGCGAGCGCAGCGCGGGGACGCTGCGTCGGGCCGACCAGCCGTAGGCCACGTACTTGGTGAGGACCAGGCGGCCGCCCTGCGGGACGGTCGCGGCCACCGTCATCCGGGCGAGGTCGCCGTCGGCCCGGATGGAGACGTCGGCGTTGCCGGGCGCGTCCAGCTCGTGGCTCATCGCCGCGGCGACGGTGAGTCCGGAGCGCTTGGTGTGGTGCACGAGGACGGCGCTGCTGTCCTCGCAGTCGGCGAGGGCGGAGATCAGCGGCTGCTCCAGGGCTGCGGCGAGGCGGGGATCGTTGCCGGGCAGCGGAACCGGCTCGTTGGCCAGCAGGTCCGACTGCAGCACCAGGCTCATGTCCTCGCCGATCGGCTCCACCTCGTAGCGGGTGGCCACGATCGTGCGCTTGGTGAAGCTCACCAGGCGTTCGCTGCGGATCCGCACGGTTCGCCCGGTGGGCGAGGTCCACAGGGTGCTGCGGCGCAGGGTGCCGGTGCGGAAGTCCAGGCAGCGCTCGTGGTCGACGGTGCGTCCGTAGCGCAGGTCCATCGGCTCGTCCTCCACCAGCAGGCGGATGACCTTGCCGTCGGTCACGTTCACCACGGTCTGCCCGGCCTCGGGGTAGCCGTAGCCGCTCTCGGCGTACGGCAGATCCCGCGTCTCGTAGAAGCCGTTGAGGTAGGTGCCCGGCTGCTGGACCGGCTCGCCCTCCTCAAAGGTTCCGCGCAGCCCGATGTGACCGTTGGACAGGGCGAACAGGCTCTCGGTGCGCCCGATCTGGTCGATGTCCCAGCCGCGCCAGCACAGTTGCCACGGGTGCACGTCGAAGCCGTGCACGGGGTGGACGCCGTGCTGCGGAACGTTGGTCGGGTCGGCGTGACTCGAGGTGTCGCCGTGCGTGGTGTGGGTCAGCTCGCTGTGGATCTCAGCCATGGGGACTCCTCGGGTCAGCGGGGCAGCAGGGCGTCGAGGTCGGTGACCACGATGTCGGCGCCGGCGGCGGTCATGTTCTCCGCCTGCGACCCGCCGACTCTATCGATGCCGACGACGTAGCCGAACCGGCCAGCCGCGCCGGCCTGGACTCCGGAGATCGCATCCTCGAAGACCGCGGCGTTCGCCGGGGCCACGCCCATCAGTTCGGCGCCGCGCAGGTACGAGTCGGGGGCGGGCTTGCCCCGCAGGTGCTCGTCGACGATGGTGTTGCCGTCCACCCGGTGTTCGACGAACGAGGTCAACCCGGCGGCCTCGAGCACGGCGGCGCCGTTCTTGCTGGAGGTGACCACCGCGATACGCAGTCCGGCTGCGCGCGCCGCGTTCAGGTAGCGCACCGAACCCGGGTACGCGGACACTCCGTCGCGGGCCAGGGTGGCGAGGAATTCGGCGTTCTTGGCCTCGGCGATCGCTTCCACGACGGTGTCGTCGACGGCGATACCGCGGGAGGCCAGGAAACCGCGGACCCCGTCGAGACGGGGTCGACCGTCCACATGGTCGAGGTAATCGCGCTCGGTGAACGGCCGCAGGTCTTCGCCGGCGGCGCCGGCGGAGCGTTCGGCCAAGAAAGCATCGAAAGCACGACGCCACGCGTCCGAATGCACGGTCGCGGTCGAAGTGAGGACTCCGTCGAGATCGAAGAGCGCGACGGTGATCTGGGCAGGCAATCCGAGCACGAGATGAACGCTACCTGTCCTGCCCTATCCTTGCTCGTTGTGAGCGCGCGCAGATTTCTACAGGTCGACGTCTTCGGTGCCGGTGCGGGCATCGGGAACCCGGTGGCCGTGGTGCTCGACGCCGACGGGCTGGCCGACGAGGAGATGGCGCAGTTCGCGCGCTGGACCAACCTGTCCGAGACCACTTTCGTGTCGGCGCCCACCTCGGACGAGGCCGACTACCGACTGCGGATCTTTACCCCGGGCGGCGAACTGCCCTTCGCCGGACACCCCACGCTGGGGTCGGCGCACGCCTGGCTGACCGTCGCGGCCGACCCGGCCGGGGTCCGGCCGCGCCTGGTGCAGGAGTGCGGGATCGGCAACGTGGTGGTGACGCACGACGGTGCGGGGAACTTCGCGTTCGCGGCCCCGGAGCTTCGGCGCACCGGCGCGCCCGATGCGCAGACCCTGGATCGAGTGCGCGCGGCCTGCGGTCTGCGGCGCAGCGACGTGGTGGCCGCGCAGTGGGTGGACAACGGACCCCCGTGGCTGGGCCTGCTGCTGACCGACGGCCAGCGGGTGCTGGACGTGGTGCCGGACGCGGCTGCCTTTGCTCCCGGCGATTTCGTCGGGCTGATCGGTCCGTGGCGCACCGCGACCGGGCCCGCGGGTCCCGGCGACGCAGACTACGAGGTCCGCGCGTTCGCGCCGGGGACCGGGGTTCCGGAGGATCCGGTGACCGGCAGCCTCAACGCCGGGCTGGCGGTGTGGCTGCGCGGCATCGGGGCGGTCCCGGAGCGGTACGTCGCCGCGCAGGGCACGGTGCTGGGTCGGACCGGCCGGGTACGGATCGACGACGACGGCGAGAGCATCTGGGTGGGCGGCCGCGCCCGCACGGTGATCGCCGGGACGGTGGAGCTGTGAACGACGCGCAGGGCGTGGAGCAGGACGCGGACCAGGGCCTGTCGGCCAAGGAGATCCGCAAGCGGCGTCGGCGTGAGCCGCCGCCGGACCCGCAGCCGCTGCCGGGCCTGGTGGACGCACACACGCATCTGGCCGCCTGTGGAGGCCGCACCCGCGAGGCCGTCGCCGAGATCGTCGACCGCGCCGAAGCCGTCGGGGTGAGTCAGGTGGTGACCGTCGCCGACGACATTGTGGATGCGCGCTGGGCGGTGGCCGCGGCGCACTGGGATCGACGCGTCTTCGCGGCGGTGGGGCTGCACCCCACCCACGCCGCGGACCTGAACGAAGCGAACCGTGCCGAGCTGGAACAGATGGTCGCCGACGACCGGGTGGTGGCCGTGGGCGAGACCGGGCTGGACTACTACTGGACCACTCGCTCGGACACGTGCGCCGATCCGGCGACGCAGAAGGACGTCTTCGCCTGGCACATCGACCTGGCTAAGCGCAGCGGCAAGCCTCTGATGATCCACAACCGGGAGGCCGATCGCGACCTGCTCGACGTGCTCGCGGCCGAGGGCAGCCCGGAAACGGTCATCATGCACTGCTTCTCCGGCGATGCCGAGATCGCACGCGAATGCGTCGATCGCGGTTACCTGCTGAGCTTCGCGGGCACTGTGAGTTTCGTCAACGCCGGGCCGCTGCGGGAGGCCGCGTCACTGACGCCCGAGGCTCAACTGCTGGTGGAGACCGACGCACCGTTCCTGACCCCGCATCCCTACCGTGGCCAGCCCAATCAGTCCTATTGCCTGCCGTACACCGCGCGGGCACTCGCCGAGGTGCGGGGCGTTTCGGCGGAGGATCTGGCCGTGGCGCTGGGCGCGAACGCGCGCCGCGCCTACGGGTTGCCGTTGCAATAACACACCCCTTTTCGTTACCGTGCTGTGACCCTACCGGTCGGGATGGTGGGGCTGATCTGCTCGCAGGAGACTTGTTTTGTCTGTATTTCACCGCATCAACGCCACTCGCTCGGTCGGTGCGCGCGCCGTCACCGGTGCGCTCCTGGTCGCTCTCGCGGGCGGCGGCGTCACCGGCATGGTGATGCACAAGGAGTTGACCCTGGCGGTCGACGGGCAGGTGCGCGAGGTCTCCACGATGGCCTTCTCGGTGGAGGATCTGCTCAACGAACAGGGCATCGAGCCCACCTCCGGGGACAAGGTGAACGTCGACCTGGCGAGCATGCCGCAGGACGGCCAGACGCTGACCATCGATCGACTCAAGCAGGTCGAACTCAACCTCGACGGTCAGGTCGAGGTGGTCCAGACGCACAAGAACTCCGTCGGCGAGATCCTCGCCGAACGGGGCCTGACGGCCGCCGCGGTCACGTCCTCGCTCGATCAGCCGGTCCCGGTGGTCGGTGCGGACCTCGACGTGACGCTGCCCAAGTCGGTGGTCGTGGTCGACGCAGGCAAGACCCAGCGCACCGAGGTGGCGGCGAAGACCGTCGGCGAGCTCTTCGAACGCACCGGCAATCCGCTGGCGCCCACCGACAAGGTGGTGCCCGCCGCAGACACGCCGGTCAGCAAGGACATGACCGTCAAGGTCACTCGTATTCGCGATGAGAACAAGACCGTCACCGAGAAGGTCGCGCCGCCGGAGATCGCCAAGAAGGACCCCACGCTGGTCCGTGACCGCAAGGTCGTCGAGAAGCCGGGCACCCCGGGCAAGGCCGAGGTGACCTACAAGGTGACGACCGTCAACGGCAAGGTCACCAAGCGCGAGAAGATCGGCGAGAAGGTGCTAGTGGAGCCCACGCCGGCCACGGTGCGGATCGGCACCAAGCCGGGTGCGCCGCACGTGCCCGTCGGCGTGTGGGATGCCCTCGCGCAGTGCGAGGCCACCGGCAACTGGGCGATCAACACCGGCAACGGCTACTACGGCGGCCTGCAGTTCAACCAGAGCACCTGGGAGCGTTGGGGCGGCCTGGAGTACGCGCCGCGCGCCGACCTGGCCAGCCGCGAAGAGCAGATCGCCATCGCCAAGAAGACCCAGGCCGCGCAGGGCTGGGGCGCCTGGCCCAGCTGCACCTCACGCCTGGGTTTGCGCTGACCGCGCGCCCGCCGCATGCGCGGGTTGACGCACCAGGGACAATGACCGGGTGACTGATTCGTCCGACGTGCGCCTCCTCGGCCCGGCTGAGATTCGCGGCCTGGCCGCCGAGCTCGGCGTGCGACCCACCAAACAGCTCGGGCAGAACTTCGTACACGACGGGAACACCGTGCGGCGGATCGTCGCCGTCTCCGGGGTGGGGGCCGACGACGTGGTCCTGGAAGTGGGCCCCGGTCTCGGCTCGCTGACGTTGGCGCTGCTGCAGACCGCCGGTCGGGTGGTGGCCGTCGAGATCGATCCGGTCCTGGCCGCGCGCCTGCCGCGCACCATCGACGAATACGCGCCCACGCGCAGCGGAGACTTCGACGTGGTGACCGCCGACGCGATGTCGGTGCTGCCCGAGCAACTCCCGGTGACGCCGACCGCGCTGGTGGCAAACCTTCCCTACAACGTGGCCGTTCCGGTGTTGCTGCACCTGATGGCGCACTTCCCGACCCTGCGGACCGCACTGGTGATGGTTCAGGCCGAAGTGGCCGACCGTCTCGCCGCCGGCCCCGGCAGTCGGATCTACGGCGTGCCGAGCGTCAAGGCGCGCTACTTCGGCGACGTCAAACGCGCCGGTGCCGTCGGCCGCAATGTGTTCTGGCCGGAACCGAAGATCGAGTCGGGGCTGGTGCGCATCGATCGTCGCGACGTGTTCGGTACCGACGCGCAGCACCGACGGGCGACGTTCACCGCCATCGACGCCGCGTTCGCGCAGCGACGCAAGACGATGCGCTCGGCGCTGTCCGGCTGGGCCGGCGGAGCCCCGCGCGCGGAGGAACTGCTGCGGGCCGCCGACATCGACCCGGGCATCCGGGGCGAGCGGCTCGACGTCGCCGACTTCGTGCGGCTGGCCGAAGTGGCCGGAACCTCGGTGGCCGGGGGCGACCGATGATGGGCGGGGCCACGGCCCGGGTGCCGGCCAAGATCAATCTGCATCTCGGCGTGGGCCCGCTGCGCGAGGACGGCTACCACGAGTTGAGCACGGTGTTCTGTGCCGTATCGCTGTACGACGACGTGACGGTGCGCGCCGCCGAGGAGCTCGCGATCGCCGTGACCGGCGACAGCGCCGGCGAGGTGCCCGCCGATCCGACCAATCTCGCCGCGCGCGGCGTCGCCGCGATCGCCGAATACGCGAACCAGGCCGACGTGAACGTGGCGATCGAGATCGACAAGCAGATTCCGGTGGCCGGCGGCATGGCCGGCGGCTCCGCCGACGCCGCCGGCGCCATGCTGGCCGCGGCGCGGCTGTGGCGGGTCGACTTGGGCCGCGAGGAGATCATGGACATCGCCGCCACGCTGGGCAGCGACGTGCCGTTCGCGCTCCTGGGCGGGGCGGCGCTCGGCACCAACCGCGGCGAGAAGCTGCTGCCGGTGCTGCATCGCGGGGACCTGCACTGGGTGCTGGTGGTGGCCAAGACGGGGCTGTCGACCCCGGCGGTGTACCACGAACTGGACCGACTGCGGGCCGGACGCGGCGAGACCGTACCGCCGCCGGAACGGCCCGACGAACTGATGGTGGCGCTGGCCTCCGGGGACGTGCACGCGGTCGCACCCTTGCTGCACAACGACTTACAGCCCGCGGCGCTGTCACTGCAGCCGCTGCTGCGGCGCACCCTGCGCGCGGGCAAGGAAGCCGGTGCGCTGGCCGGGATCGTGTCTGGTTCCGGACCCACCTGCGCCTTCCTGTGCGCCGACGCGGACGCGGCGATCGCGGTGGCCGCGGAACTGTCCGGGCTGGGTGTGGCCAAAGCGGTGCGCACCGCCCACGGGCCGGTCCCGGGTGCGCGGCTGGTCCCGGCGCACGGCTGACACACACCGACCTGGAAACACCTTCCGGCAGAACGAACGGAGAAACATGGCACGCCGTCCGACAGATGCGGGCACCAACACCTCGCTGGTGATCGTCGAGAAGGTGAGCAAGAGCTTCGGCATCAAGCCGCTGCTCGACGAGGTGAGCGTCGGGGTGCACGAGGGCGAACGCATCGGCGTCGTCGGCCTCAACGGTGGTGGCAAGACCACCCTCCTGGAGATCATCGCCGGGATCACCGAACCGGATTCCGGTCGCGTCACGCGGACCGGCGGCCTGGAGATGGTGACGGTGACCCAGCGGGGTGAACTGCCCGCCGGGTCGACGGTGTTCGAAGTGGTGCTGGGTGCGGGGACCGCCGAACACGAGTGGGCCGCGGATTCGCGGATCCGCGGGGTTCTGGCCGGTCTCGGGGTGGACGAACTGCTTGAGCGGGACGTGTCGGCACTGTCCGGCGGACAGCGGCGGCGAGTCGCGCTGGCCGCGGCCCTGATCACCGACGCCGATCTGCTGATCCTGGACGAACCGACCAACCACCTCGACATCGAGGGTGTGTACTGGCTGGCCGAGCACCTGTGCGCGCGGCGCAGTGCGCTGGTGGTGGTGACCCATGATCGCTGGTTCCTGGACACCGTCGCCGACCGCACCTGGGAGGTGCATTCGGGACGGGTGGACGCCTACGACGGCGGCTACAACGACTGGGTGTTCGCGCGCGCCGAGCGTGCGCGGCTGGCCGACGCCGCCGAGGAACGCCGCCGCAACCTGGCGCGCAAGGAACTGGCGTGGCTGCGGCGCGGCCCGCCCGCCCGCACCTCCAAGCCCCGGTACCGGGTGGAGGCGGCCGAGAAGCTGATTGCCGACGTGCCGCCCCCGCGGGACAGCGTCTCGCTGTCGGCGTTCGCCAAGCGGCGGCTGGGCCGGGTGGCCATCGAATTGGAAGACGCGCAGGTTCGGGCGCCCTCCGCAGCCGACGGCACCGAAGGTCGAGTGCTCCTGACGGACACCACCTGGCGCCTGGCGCCCGGTGAGCGCATCGGTCTGGTCGGGGTCAACGGGTCGGGCAAGACCACACTGTTGCGCGCACTGGCCGGCGAGGTGTCGGTGGCGCCGGGGCGGCGGATCGTCGGTAAGACGGTCTCGCTGGGCTGGCTGCGGCAGGAACTCGACGACCTGGACGAGAACATGCGCCTGCTCGAGGCGGTGGAGGAGGTCGCCGGGCACGTGATGCTGGGCGACAAGGAACTCTCGGCCAGCCAGCTGGCCGAGCGGTTGGGCTTCTCACCGGCGCGTCAGCGCACCCCGATCCGCGATCTGTCCGGTGGTGAGCGGCGTCGGCTGCAGTTCACGCGTGTCCTGATGGGTGAGCCCAATGTGCTGCTGCTGGACGAGCCGACCAACGACCTCGACATCGACACGCTGCAGCAGTTGGAGGACATCCTCGACGGCTGGGCGGGCACGCTGGTGGTGATCAGTCACGATCGGTACCTGATCGAGCGCATCTGCGACAGCACCTGGGCCTTGTTCGGCGACGGTGCGCTGACCAATCTGCCGCGCGGTATCGACCAGTACCTGGAGCGGCGGGCCAGCGATGCGGCGGCCGCGGTGAGCCGGAACAAGGCTGCGAGCGCAACGAAATCGCCTGTCCCGCAGGCGACGTCGGGCTTGACGCCGGCCGAGCATCAGGCCGCGCGCAAGGCCGTCAGCCGCGCCGAACGGCAGATGGAGAAGCTCGGCAAGCGCGAGGACCAACTGCATGAGGCGATGATCGACGCCGCCGTCGACCCCGACCGCCTGGCCGCACTCAATGAGGAATTGCAGCAGGTGATCGCCGAGAAGGAAACCGCCGAACTGGAGTGGATGGCCGCCGCCGAACTGCTCGAGTGACCCGCTCGATCACTCGGCCGCGGAGTAGGTCACCTCGGCGACCGCGACCTGCTGCGGTGCGGACTTGTTGTTCCCGAACCAGACCTTCCATGCGTCACCGGATTTGTCGAACAGTTCAGCGCTGTTCGTGCGCAGGTAGACGAACTTGTAGTCGCCGCTGTTAGTCGCTTTGCAGCTGTATGCGTCGCTGAATCCGGGGGGCGGCATATCCCAGGCTCCGGCGAACTTCTGCAGGCATTCGGTGCCGTCTGCCAGGGTCAGAGTCCATGGCATGGGGTCGTCTTTCGGGCCGTCGTCCGGCAGGGTCCCGGTCAGGGTGATCTCGATCAGTTCCTTCTGCGTCGGGGAGAAGGCACACAGCATCTTCTTGCCGCCGGCGGGCCAGCAGTTGGGTACCGCGGACGCGCCCGCCCCGCAGAAGTAGACGCCTTTGGTGATCGCGCCGACGCCGGGGCGGCAGTATTCGGCCTCGTACGGTATGGGGTTGACCTTGCCGCGGGTGAAGCCGTTGATCGGGTTGCCCGACTTGTCGACGGCCACCACGCGGTTCGCCTCGGGGCCGCCGCTGGTGGAACCGCCGGTGCCGGGTAGGCAGCGGCACAGGACGACGGTGGTGACGGTGGCGGTGTCGATACTGTCCCCGCCGGTGTAGCCGATGCGGTAGGCGGTGCCGGCAGCCTGGTCGGCGGTGAAGATCGCGACCCCGTCGGAGTCCTGGACCGGTTGGCCGTAGAGTTCGACGGCCCGTGTGCCGGGAGTACCTTTGGTGACGCCATCGATCGTGGTGCCGGCGCTGCCCGGCGGGTCACCGGGGCCGATCTCAACCAGCGCCTCGTCCTCGAAAACGTAGGTGCAGTCGACGTAGACGTAGATCACCCGCTTGCCGTCGGTGCGGCCGCTGGCCGGGAAGTCCGGGTGGCTGCGGCGAATTTCGGCGAGGCTCTGGCCGATCTCGATACCGTGGCGCGAGGTGGGCGACAGCCGTAGGGCAGCGACTTGCGCGTTCTGTGCTGCGGCGAGCCTGGCAGTCAGCTGCGCGGCGTTGTCGGCGGTGACGAACAGGCCGCCGCCCTCGTCGGCGATGCATTCCAGGCCGGAATCGTCGGTGCGGAAGCCGACCGCGCTGATCGTGATGTCCGGCCGGTCTTGGTGGATCCGTGCAGCGGTCTCACACGGGTCGGGGGCGCAGGTCGAGGCACCGTCGGAGACCAGCACGATGGATCCGGCTCCACTCTCGGGCAGCTGATCGGCCGCCGCCTGCAGCGCGCTACCGATCGGAGTGAAGCCTTGCGGCGCCAGTCCGTCGAGCGTGGTCCGCAGCTGCGCCTTGTTGAGCGGGCCGAGGGGAACGGCAGTCGTGACGTCGGTGCAGGCTTGCTCCGGGCCGACACTCACCGGCTTGGTGGAACCGAACGCGACCACACCGAAATCGGTGCCCTCGGGCAGGCTGTCAGCGAGCGCGGTGACTGCGCTGCGGGCGGCTTCGATCCGTGGCCCGGGGGCGTCGGCGGTCTGCATCGACTCCGAGGCGTCGAGCACCACGACGGTCGGCACCGCCTTCGTCTCGCCTGCCGCGGCCGGTGGCATCTTCTGAGGTTCGCCGGGCACCGAACGGCTACAGCCCGCCAGGATCAGGCTTGCCACGGCGACCAGGATCACGAACGGCAGCAGGTGATTTCGAGCCAACGCCTTCATGCCTCGTACGGTAGGACGGCTCCGCATCGTTGCGTATCGCTTCGTCCGATACGGACCTCGAAAGGACCGGTTGCGTCGCCGGGTTCATCCGTTCGGGGGAGGTCGTCGTGCCCGCGTGACAGGTTGCCTTCGGCCTTGGGCCTCCCGGGCTCAGAACGGCGGCTCGTCGGGCAGTCCGGCGAAACGACGGTCGTGGTTGGCCTTGCGTTCGGCGCGACGCCGGGCGTGCTTGGCCGCCGTGCGGGTGCGGGCTCGTTGCGGGCCGTCTTCGACGGATCCGCTGGCGGTTCCGGTCGCGTGCTGGCCGGCGAGTTGGTGGGTGCAGCGGAGGTCGGTCAGGCGCGGGATCAGCCACTGGTTGGGCGCGAGCACCTCCACTGTCTGTCCCATCGGGGTGGTGACACTGGAGTGATAGCGCCCGCTGGAGTCGATCCACAGGTCGTCGACGAAGCCCTCCAGATTTGTTTTCACCAGGTGGTGATAGCGGCACTTGGGCAACAGGTTGCAAACGCAGGTGGGTCCGCCGAGGTCGGGTCGGACGTTGTCGTACTCGGCCACATGGTCGAGATCGCAGGCGAAGGCTGCTCGTTCGCACCCGGGGATGGAGCAGGTGCCCCACAGGAACCGCGCGATGAGGTCGGTGAGCAGATTCGGGCGATACGGATCGCTCGGCAACGACGTTTTCGCGATCACCGCGGCGGGTTCTCCACCGATTTCTGCGGGAGGCCGTGTGTCATCGCCCCGGCGCTCGTCCGGGGTTTCGGGGCGGGGTGCTCGTCGATGCAGCGCAGCCTCTTCCGGTCGCGCAGCCGAGTTTTGCCCGGCAGCGGCGTTGGGTGCCAGCAGGTCGTCGAGGCTGTGCTGACGAATGACGGCGTCACCGCGGGCGGCGATCTCGCGCACATGCTCCGCCGAGATCGGCCCGTGTCCGTCGAGATAGCCGCACTTATCGCCGCCCTCCAGCGTGGTCGCGTCGCAGAGGACGTGCACGACGATGCGGGCCGCGCGCGCGTCGAGTTCGACCTCGCTGATCTGCGCGGTGCAGCCGTCGCTGTCGCATTCGCAGGTGAACGGCTTGCGCTGCAGCAGCGCGATCGCCGCATCGGAGCGGGCCTGGGTTTTGGTGCGCGGATCTGCTGGGCAGCGGCCGGCAATCACCGCGTCGAGCATTTGCCGCGCGAGGCGGACGTCCTCGGCGGTCGCGGTGAGGAACAGCTGCGCCATGCCCGCTTCGAGGCTCTGGTGGCCGAGGCTGCGGCCATCCTTGGCGCCGTCGCGTTCGCGGCGCACGGCATCGGGATCGTTCTCGGCGACCAGCCGACGGGCCAGCGCGCCTGTCTTAGTGACTGAGATCGAGGTGTAGCCGCGTTGTGCACCCAGGATCTCCTTGGCGATCAGGGTGTCGATCTGTCTCATGAGGGCTTCGTCGAAGACGAGTCGGGTTTCGTGGGCGATGCGGTGGAAGCGGTCGCGGTCGATCAGGCCCAGGCGCATGGTGGCGTAGACGCGCGGTAGTCGTTCTCGGGCGTCGAGGGCGTCGGCGAGGAGCGCTTCGGCGGCGTACTGGGTGCTCTCCAGGCTCATCTGCAGTTCGAGCGTCGTCTGGGCTTCGGCGTCGATCAGCGACTTCTGGGTCGCGACGAGGTCGCTCATCGAGGTGCAGACACGCGAGTGCAGCGACAGCGCGAACTGAAACAGTTGCCAGTCGAGGAAGCAGTGTCCGTTCTTGGTGGCAGCGATCGCGCCGACGACACGTGACGTCGGCAGGCCGGCGAGGTCGGTGCCGGGCGCGGGGAGGCCGCAGCCGGTCAGGTCGGCGTCGGGCCACATCGAAGCGGTTCGCTGTGTCATGGCTACTCACCTCCCCGAGTGAGCCGATACCCCTGGTGGATCTGACGTTCTAAAGAAATGTTAGACCCGCCCTACGACAAGATTGGGCCCGGCGACCTCGTCTTTCCCGAGAATTCCGACCGAATTCTGCCGACCGGGGCATCGGTGCGAGGAGTGATCGTGAGACTTGTTGTTTTCGGAAGGATTGTCCGTGTCGTCCTCAATGCCCTTTACCGACAACTATCGGGACCTCTCGAACGGTGACGGCTACCAGTTCGAGTTCCGGTGCGAACGATGCGGAAACGGCTACCGCTCGGCCTTCCGGCGGAGCATGCGCAAGACCGGCGGGGCGCTGCTGCGCGGCGTCGGCAGCTTCCTGGGCGGGCGCGGCAGCTCCCTGGCCTACCAGGCCAGCAGCGCGCTCGACCGCGGCACCAACTCGACCGAGAAGGACGCCGCGCTGCGCGCCGCCGTCACCGAGATCTCCCCGATGTTCGTGCAGTGCCGCGGCTGCGGTGACTGGGTGTGCGAGCAGGTCTGCTGGAACGATCAGGTGGGTCAGTGCGTCCGCTGCACGCCGATCCAGTCCGAGCAACTGGCCCAGCTGCAGGCACAGGCGCGGGAGACGCAGCTGCGCGACAAGCTGCGCGACACCCCGCTGATCGACGGTATCGATGTGGCGCAGCAATCGGTGCCGCGGTGCCCGGGCTGCCAGTCGCAGACCACCGGCGGCAAGTTCTGCGGCAACTGCGGCACCGCCCTGGCCGCGGTGCGCGCGTGCGGCGGCTGCCAGGCGCAGAATCCGCCCGGCGCGGTGTTCTGCTGCGAATGCGGGGGCAGCCTGCTCTAGCGACCGCCGAGCACCACGGTGCGGTCCACGCCGACCCGCTCGACGAAGCCACGGTCGTGGGAGACCAGCACCAGCGCTCCCGTCCACTCGGACAGCACCGCGACCAGGGCCTCGACGGTACCCAGATCTAAGTTGTTGGTGGGTTCGTCGAGGATCAGCAGACTCGGGTTCGGCGTGGCCGACAGCGCCAGAGCCAGCCCGGTGCGCAGGCGTTCACCACCGGACAGCTCACTGAGCCTCCGTTGCGAGCGGTCGCCGACGAAGCCGAACCGGGCCAGATGGGCGTGGACCCTCTCGGGCTCGGCGTCGCGCGCCACCGCACAAGCGGCCTCGGCGACGGTGCGGTCCTCGTCGGCGAACGAGATCATCTGCGGCACAAAGACATAGGGCACGACGATCGCCGCGGGGTCGGCCGTGAGCGATGCCAGCAGGCGCGACTTCCCGGTGCCGTTGCCGCCGGCCACCAGGACTCGCTCCGGACCGGTGATCGGCAACCGGGGGTCGACGACCACCTGGGTGCCGCTGCCGAGGTCCGGGTTCTCCAGGCGCAGCGTCGGCGTCGCCGAACGCCGGTCGGCGGCGCGCAGGTCGGCCCAGTCGGCGCGGGCGGCGGCCACCGAATCGCGTTGGCCCCGTTCGAGTTTGCCCGCCGACACCTGGGCCTTGTTGGCACGCAGTCCGGCGGCGATCGGCGGCACCCGCTTCTCCCGTTGGGCGCGAGCGGCGGTACGACGGCGACGTGCCAGCGCCGTCTGCGCCTCGTCGAACTGGCGTTGCTCGCGCCGCACCTGCGCGGCCGCGGTCGCGGTCTGCTCGGCGTGCAGTTGAGCCTCGGCGTCGAGCACCTCGCGGTAGTGGGTGTAGTTGCCGCCGAACGAGCGGAGCCCGCCCTCGCGCAGTTCCAGCGTGTGCGTGGCGCGGTCGAGAAGTTCCAGGTCGTGGCTCACCACCAGCACGGCACCGCCGAACTCGGCCAAGGCCGCCTGCAACCGTGTCCGTGCGGCGTCGTCGAGGTCGTTGGTGGGTTCGTCCAGCAGCAGCACCGCGGGCTCGGCGAGCAGGGCGCGCGCGAGCGCCAACGACCGGAACTGGCCGCCGGAGAGCCGGTCCAGCGGGCGATCGAGGTCGGTGGGCAGGCCGAGGCGGTCCAGCTGCGCGACGGCGCGGGCGGACAGATCCCAGTCCTCGCCGACGGCGTCGAAGTCGCCCGGGTCCACGCTCCCGGCTTCGATCCGCGCCAGGGCCGTGCGATTGCTCGCGATCCCGAGAGCGTCGGCCACCGTCGCCGCGGTCGCCGGCGCGGCGGACTCCTGGCGCACCAGGGCGATCCGGCCGTCGTGGGTCACGGCACCGCGGTCGGGCGAGCGCTGGCCGGCGAGGATCTCCAGCAACGTCGTCTTGCCTGCGCCGTTCTCGCCCACCAGCGCGGTGAGGCCGGGGCCGAGGGTCAGTTCGGCTCCGTCGAGGACCGGTGCGCCGTCCGGCCAGGCGAAGTGCAGGTCGGTGGCGATCAGGGAGGGGGAAGACATATCGTAGCCGAGGCTACGGCGTGCGGCCGGGGCTCGGCCACTGTTTTTCCGCGGCTCGGGCCGCGGGCTAGCGTGTGGGGCATGTCTTACATCCGGACCACCGTGCACGGCGACGTCGGCGAGATCATTCTCGATCGGCCCCAGGCCCTCAACGCCCTCGACCAGTCGATGATCGACGACCTGTACGCCACGCTGCTGGCCTGGGCCGACGACGACGCGATCGAGACGGTGCTGGTGACCTCGGCCAGCGAGCGCGCCTTCTGCGCTGGCGGCGACATCCGGGCCATCCGGGACAGCGCCCTCGACGGGGACACCGCGGCCGTCTCGGCTTACTTCGCCGCCGAGTACCGACTCAACCAGTTGATCGCCGAATACCCGAAGGCCTATGTCGCGTTGATCGACGGACCGGCGATGGGCGGCGGCCTGGGCATCAGCGTGCACGGGGAGGTGCGCGTGGTCACCGAGCGGGCGCTCATCGCCATGCCCGAGACGGCCATCGGCTTCATCCCCGACGTGGGTTCCACGTACTTCCTGCCGCGCCTGCCCGACGGCGTGGGCCTGTGGCTGGGCCTGACCGGGGCGCGGCTGCGCGGTGCGGACGCGGTGGCCGTGGGGCTGGCCACCCACTTCGTGCCGTCCGCTCAGCTCGACGGGGTGGCCGAGGCGATCCGCTCGGGCCTGGGGCTTCGGGCGGCCTTGGAGAACCACCGCGAGCCGGTGAGCACCGAGCTCCCGCTGGCCAAGATCGCCGGCTACTTCGAGGTCGGGGCGGGTGCCGCGGGCATCCTCGGCGGCCTACGCGGCGCCGTCGGTGACGACTGGGCGCAGGAGACCGCCGACCTGATGGACGCGGCCTCGCCGACCAGCCTCGCGGTGACGGCGATCCTGCTGGAGGCGGGCGCGCAGTCGTCGCTGGAACAGTGCCTGGAGCGGGAACTGCAGGTGGCCGAGCGGATCACCGCGACCCATGACTTCATCGAAGGCGTGCGGGCGGTGCTGGTGGACAAGGACCGCAACCCGGCGTTCGAGCCGGCGGCCCTCGACGCCGTCGACCCGACGACCGTGGCGCGAATCGTCGGCGAGTGACGGTGGCCGGCGCGGTTCAGTGCTTGACGGTGAACCAGCCGGACAGGGAGACCGTCGGGGCCGGCAGCGCCAGGTCGTCGCGATTGTAGTCGACGTCGTCGGAGGGCGCGAACGGGTTCGCGGCGCGGGCGGCCGCGGCCGCGCAATCGAAGCGGCCGCTGGCGACCTCGGCGGTCACCGTCCGCAGCAGCAGGGAACACTGATCCGCGGAGTAGTAGACGCCGTCGATCGACGCCCCGATGCGCGCGTTGATCGGATAGTCCAGCGGGCCGACCTTCGGGACGTAGCCGTTGCCGAGCGGAGGCAGGACCCCGCCGGTCAAGGAGACCGAATCGAATTCCACCTGGGCGCCTTCGCCGCGGGGACCGGCGAACGTGAACAGCAGCGTGTCCGGCGGCACCTGGGGGTCTGCGGGACCGCTCTTGGCGAACTCGACGCAGACCGCTCCCGGACCGGCGTACGGGTAGACGCCGACGTGGATCGAGCCGCTGGAGTAGTCCAGGCCGTAGCCGCTGCGCACCACACGGCCGGGCGGCGGGGTCTGGCCGCAGGCCTCCAGTGCGCGGCGCTGTGCGGGCTCCGGAGCCTGCGGGGCGGCCGCGGACGACGAGACCGCGCGGTCGTCGTCCGCCCGGTCCGGCTCCTCGCCGGTGTCCGTGCAGCCGGTCACGATCAGGCCCAGGACGGTCAGGCCGAGCACCACGGCGGTGCGCGCCGGCCGGGGAGCGCGCATCAGTTGTCGGCGGCGGCCACCAGCGGGGCCAACATCAGATCGGGGAACTCCTTCTCGATGAACTGCAGGCGCCACTTGTCGCCGAACAACGCCAGGAGCGCGCCGTCGCTACGGGTGAACACCTCCACGCCGCGCTGACGGTCGAGATCCGGTGCGCTGGCCTCATCGGTGCGACGGGCCAGCGAGTAGCCGAGCGGCTCCAGGATGGTGTCGACGTTGAACTCGGCCTTCATCCGGGCGGTGACCACCTCGAACTGCATGGGGCCCACGGCCGCCAGCACCGGTGCGGCGTCGCCGCGCAGGTCGTTGCGCAGCACCTGCACGACGCCCTCGGCGTCGAGCTGGTCGATGGCCTTGCGGAACTGCTTGTACTTGTCGGCCGTGGTCACCCGGAGCGTGGAGAAGTGCTCCGGCGCGAACGAGGGGATCGGCGGGTACTGGATCTTGGGGTCGATGTAGAGCGTGTCGCCGGGTGCCAGCGCCATCGCGTTGACCAGGCCCACCACGTCGCCCGGGTAGGCGGTGTCCACGGTGGAGCGGTCCCGACCGAAGACGGCCTGGGCGTACTTGGTGGCGAACGGCTTGCCTGTCTGCGCGTGCGTCACGACCATGCCGCGCTCGAACTCGCCGGACACGATCCGCATGTACGCCAGCCGGTCGCGGTGGCTGGTGTCCATACCGGCCTGCACCTTGAAGACCACCGCGCTGAACGGATCGGTCACCGCGCGCTCGGTGCCGTCGATGCCGTCGCGGCCCTCCGGTGCCGGAGCGAACTCCACCAGCGATTCGAGGAGCTGGCGCACCCCGAAATTCAGCATGGCCGAGGTGAAGATCATCGGCGAGGTCTGTCCGGCCAGGAACATCTCCTGGTCGTGGTCCTGACCCATCTCGCCGAGCAGTTCGCTCTCCTCCACCGCCGCGATCCACGCGTCGCCCTCGGATTCGAGCGCTTCGTCGGCGGTGAAGAACGCCTCCGGGGCGATCTTGGAGCCGCCTGCGGTGCGGGTGAACTTGATGAAGCCACCGGTGCGGCGGTCGAGGAGACCGCGGAAGTCGCCGGCGATACCGACCGGCACGAACAGGGGAGTGGGGATCAGCCCGATGCGGTCGGTGATCTCGTCGATCAGCTCCAGCGGCGTCTGGCCGGGACGGTCCCACTTGTTGACCACGGTGATCACCGGGATGCCGCGGTGGCGGCACACCTGGAAGAGCTTGAGCGTCTGCGGCTCCAGGCCCTTCGCCGCGTCGATCAGCATCACCGCGGCGTCGACGGCCGTCAGGACGCGGTAGGTGTCCTCGGAGAAGTCGGCGTGCCCGGGGGTGTCGACGAGGTTGATCACGTTGGGCACGTCACCGCTGTGCGCGCCCTCGTAGGCGAACTGCAGTGCGGTGGAGCTGACCGAGATACCGCGGGCCTTCTCCATCTCCATCCAGTCCGAGACGGTGGAGCGTCGACCGCCCTTGCCGTGTACCGCGCCCGCCTCGCTGATCATCCGGGCGTGCAACGCCAGCGCCTCGGTCATCGTCGACTTGCCGGCGTCCGGGTGGGAGATGATGGCGAAGGTCCGACGGCGCTTCACTTCGCGTGCGATGGCCTCTGAACTCACCCGTTCACGCTATCGGCCCGAGCGAGGAAGGAGCAAAAGCGCCGTGGCGTTCCGGCGCTCATTCGAAGGGGATCGGCGGCATCTTGATCACCTGGGCGGCGTAGCTCAGGCCGGCGCCGTAGCCGAGCAGGAGTGCGGTGTCGCCCGGCTTGGCCTCACCGGTGGAGAGCAACTGCTCCATGGCCAGCGGGATGGACGCGGCGGAGGTGTTGCCCGCGGTCTCGATGTCGTTGGCGATCACCGTCTCGGGCCGGAAGTTCAGGTGCTTGGCCAACAACTGGTTGATGCGGGTGTTGGCCTGGTGCGGCACGAAGACATCGATGTCGGAGGCGTCCACCTTGGCGATGTCCAGTGCGCGCTGGGCGGCCTTGCCCATCTCGAAGGCGGCCCAGCGGAACACCGCCGTGCCCTCCAGTCGCAGGTAGGGGCGGTTCTCGTGGTCGTCGCCGTCGAGGAAGGTGATCCAGTCGATGTCCTGACGGATTGCGTCGTACTGGCTGCCGTCGCTGCCCCAGACCACCGGCCCGAGCTCGAGCCCGGTGGTCGGTCCCACCACCACGGCTCCGGCGCCGTCGCCGAAGATGAAGCAGTTGGTCCGGTCGGTGGGATCCATGGTGACCGACAGTTGCTCGGCGCCGATCACCAGTACGTGGGTGGCGGTGCCGCCGCGGATCATGTCCGAGGCCAGGCCCATCGCGTAGCCGAAGCCCGCGCAGCCTGCGGTCACATCGAACGACGGCACGCCGTTGGCGCCGAGCTCGGTGGCGATCTTGGTGGCCCCGGCCGGGGTCAACAGCAGGTGCGTGTTGGTCGCCAAGATCACCGCGTCGATGTCCGATCCGGACAGCAGGGCGTTGGCGATGGCCTTGCGGCCGGCGTTGATGCCCATCTCCACGACGGTCTCGTCGCGTCGGGCGAAGCGACGGCTCTTGATTCCGGTGCGCGTGTAGATCCACTCGTCGGACGAGTCGATGCGTTCGCAGATCTCGTCGTTGGTCACGACGCGATCGGGCCGGTAGGCGCCGATCGAGAGCATGCCGAAATTGGAGATGCTGGGCAGTGCCGCGAATTCCACCATGAAATCAAATGTCTCATGTGCGCGAGCTACTCAAAAGTAGTTCGCGCACATGAGTGTCGCGGGGCCGATTCAGTCGCCGTCGACGCCCGCGAGGTGTGCCGCGAGCGGGCCGACGGGTGCGTCGGCGAGGCCGTCGAAGCTGGTGACCTTCGGCGCCGGCGGCAGGGTCACCACGGCGCCGGCGTAGCTCAGGCCCGCGCCGAAGCCGAGCAGGAGCGCGGTGTCGCCGCCCTTGGCCTTGCCGGTGGCCAGCATCTCCTCGATCGCCAGCGGAATCGAGCCGGCCGAGGTGTTGCCGGTGTTCTCGATGTCGCTGGCCATCGGCAGGTCGTCGGGCAGACCCAGATTCTTCTTCAGCAGCTCGCTGATCCGGGCGTTGGCCTGATGCGGAATGAACACGTCGATGTCGTCGAGCCCCAGGCCCGACTCGGACAGCGAGTTGGTCAGCGCCTTCGGCAGCGTCACCGCCGCCCAGCGGAACACGCGCGGGCCCTCCATGTAGATGGTCATGCGGCCCACCGGATCGGTCTCGGCGTCCTTGCCCTGGTATTCCACGGCACGCGCCATGTAGCTCACGGTGTCGATGTTCTGGGCGATCGCGGAGGCGTTCTCGCCGTCGCTGCCGGAGACGATCGGCGAGATGCCGTTCTCCTCGGTGGGACCCACCACGACGGCGCCGGCGCCGTCGCCGAAGATGAAGCCGGTGCTCCGGTCGGTGGGGTCCAGGCCCACCGACATGGTCTCGGCGCCGATCACCACCGCGTAGGTGGCGCTGCCGGCGCGAATGGCATCGGCGGCCACCCCGAGCGCGTACCCGAAGCCGCCGCAGCCTGCGGAGACGTCGAACGCCGGAATGCCGTTGAGGCCCACGTCGGAGGCGACGATGGGCGCGCCGTGCGGGGTGTTGTACGGCCAGCTGCTGGTACCCAGGATCAACAGGTCGATCTTGCTGCGATCGAGTCCGGAGTTCACGATGGCGCGCTCGGCGGCGGTCTTGGCCAGGTAGCGCATGTCTTCGTCGCCGGAGATCCAGCGGCGATTGCGGACGCCGCTGCGTTCGTAGATCCACTGGTCGGAGGAGTCCATCACCCGGCACAGCTCGTCGTTGCTGATCAGGCGGGCGGGGCGGCAGGCGCCGATGCCCAGCATGGATACGTTCTGATGGCCGGTAGGAGTAGCCAGATTCGCCACAGCGCAATCCCGTCTTGTCGTGGACCGGCGTAGGTCTACGTCGTCCTTATTTTTGACCCCTCAGTTACGGGATAGTAACCAATGGGTCATGGGAGGTCGGTCCGCCCCGGTGGCGGACATGAGTTAGGTCACGTGGATCGGCATCTTCTCCCGCGCCAACGCCGTCAGCAGACCGCCGGCCACCGACAGCACCGAGGCCATCAGGAACAGCAGCCAGAACCCGCCGATCGCGGCCACCAGGCCGGCGCCGATGATCGGGCCCAGCAGCTGGCCGAGGGAGGCGGCCACGTTCACCACACCCAGGTCGCGGCCGTGGTCCTCCTCGTGCGGCAGCAGGTCGGTGGCGAAGGCCAGCCCGACGGTGGAGAAGGCTCCGTAGCCCACACCCATCAGCGCGGCGGCGACCAGTGTCATCGAGAAGGTGGGCAGTGCGAGGATGAGGACGCCGGACAACGCTTGAACGCCCGCGGCGATCACGGTCGGCATGCGGCGGCGGCCGGTGCGGTCGGACGCGAGCCCGGAGACGATCGACGCGAGCACCACGAAGACGGTGTACACCACCACGAGAAGCAGCAGGTTGTTCTCGGCCGCGGTGTCGTCCTGATCGAGTCCGTAGAGCAGGAAGAAGAGCAGCAGGGAGGTGCCGAGCGCGTTGCCGATGTTGGTCACCAGGCGCCCGACGAGCATCCAGGCGAAGTCCCGGTCTCGCAGCGAGCGGAACCGGTCGCGTTCGACGAGTGCTGCTCGAACGTCCCGCACCGCCGGGGGGTCGGGCAGGCCGAGGGCGGCGACGGTGCCGATCACCGCGACGGTGGCCGCCAGGAAGATGTAGCCGGCCAGCACGCTCAGGCCGAGCGTCACCACCACCCCGACGCCCACCACGATGCCGGCGGCCTGCGAGGAGCCCACCGAGGCCGAGGCGGCGCCGCGTTGATCGGACGGCAGCTGATCGGCGATCAGTGCGGTGAACGCCGCCGAGGCCACCGCGATGCCGGTGGAGACGCCGATCCACGCCAGGGCCACGAGGGCCGGGAGGTGCGCCAGGCCGGTGAAGACCAGGCAGATCGCGGCGAGCCACACCCCGCCGAGCGCCCAGGCGCGGCGTCGGCCGCCGAGCCAGGCGGGCAGACCCGCGGTGCGGTCGGAGGCGGCGCCGGCGATCGGTCCGGCGATCACCGCGACCAGCCCGCCGATGCCCAGGATCAGGCCGGAGACCACCACGCCGCGCACCCAATGGTCGCCGCCGTCGGAGAGCTGATCGTCCAGCTGCAGCGGCAGCAGCAGCTGCAGCGGGGTCAGCTGGACCATCCAGATGGCCAGCCAGGCGAGGGTGAAGAGGGTGAGCCAGCGTCTCCCGACGCGGGCCATCACGCGCGGGCCTGAGCGATCAGTGCGCGGTACCAATCGTAGGACGCCTTCGGCGTGCGCTCCCCGGTGGTGAAGTCGACGTGCGCCAGACCGAAGCGTTGGGTGTAGCCGTCGGCCCACTCGAAATTGTCGATCAACGACCACACCGTGTACTCGTCGACGCGCGCGCCGTCGGCCATGGCGGCGGCGACCGCCCGCAGGTGCCCGTCCAGGTAGGAGATGCGGTCGGCGTCCTCGACGCGCCCGGCCGTCTCCGGTTCGGGGAAGGACGCGCCGTTCTCGCCGATGATCATCGGCGGCAGGGCCTCGCCGTAGCGCCGATCGAAATCGAGCAGCAGTGCGGTGAGGGTCTCGGGCATGATCGGCCAGTCTTCGCCGAAACCGGTCACCGGCACGCCCGGGGTGGGCAGCAGATCGAAGGGGATCGGGCTGTCCGCCGGGGGCGGGCCGATGGTGGTGGGGTTGTAGAAGTTGATGCCGTAGAAGTCCGGGCGCTGGGCGATCAACGCCAGGTCGCCGTCCTCGATCGGCAGTTCCGGGGAGCCGAGCGCCGTCAGGTCGGGGTACGCGCCGAGGAGCACGGGATCGGCGTAGATCCGGTTGTGCAGCAGGTCGTAGGCGTGCACGGCGGCGGCGCATTCGGGGCTGTCGTCGGCGGCGAGCACATGGGTGTGGTTGTTGGTCAGCCCCACCGACTCCGCGCCGGCGCGACGCAGCACGTCGGTCGCCAGGCCGTGCGCCAGCAACTGGTGGTGCACGGTCGGCAGCGCGTCGAACAAGAGGAAGCGGCCCGGTGCCAGTTCGCCGACCGCATAGCCCTGCAAGGTGGTCATCGCCGGTTCGTTGAGGGTGTACCAGTGCTCCACCCGGTCGCCGAGACGGTCGGCGACGAGCTGGGTGTACTCGGCGAAGCGGAACGCGGTGTCGCGGGCGAGCCAGCCGCCGTCGGCTTCCAGCGTCGTCGGCAGATCCCAGTGGTACAGCGTGGGGAAGGGGGTGACCCCCGCTTCCAGGAGGTCATCGACCAGGCGGGAATAGTAGTCCAGCCCAAGGGAATTGGCGCCGCCGCGGCCGTCGGGCTGGACGCGAACCCACGAAATGGAGAAGCGGTACCGATCCAGGCCGAGGTCGGCGGCCAGTGCGACGTCTTCGCGCCAACGGTGGTAGCTGTCGGCGCTGGGGTCGGCGGTGGAGCCGTCGATCACCCGCTCCGGGGTGTCGACGAAGGTGTCCCAGATGCTGGTCCCGCGACCGTCCTCGGTGCGGGCGCCTTCGATCTGGAAGGCGGCGGTGGCGGCGGAGAAACGCAGCCGCGACAACTGGTCGAGGGGGACGGGAGACGCTGTATTCAGAGAGGGCACAGTGTCAGATTAGAACACGTTCACCACGTGTGGACGACGTTCTGTGCGCCTTCCAGACCCTGCTGCACCAGCAGTTCGGCGGCGTCGACGCCGTTGCCGATCAACAGGTCCACCTCGGCGCGGTCGGCCGATGGGAAGGGTCGCAGCACGAAGTCGGCGGGGTCCTGGCGGCCCGGCGGGCGCCCGATCCCCAGACGCACCCGCAGGTAGTCGCGCGAGCCGAGGGCCGAGGTGAGCGAACGCAGACCGTTGTGTCCGCCCTCGCCGCCGCCGCGCTTGAGGCGGACCTGACCGAAATCGATGTCGAGCTCGTCGTGCAGCACGATCACGTCGTCGGCCGTCACGCCGTAGTACTTGGCCAGCGGTCCGATCTGCCGACCGGTGACGTTCATGTAGGTGCGGGCCTTGGCGACCAGCACCGGGGAACCGCCGATCCGCACGGTCGCCACTTCGGCGCCCGACTTGCGGTGGACGGTGTACTTCTCGCCGTACGAGAAGACCAGGCTGTCGGCCACCATGGCGCCGATATTGTGCCTGGTCTTCTCGTAAGCGGGGCCGGGGTTTCCCAGCCCGACGATCAGAGTGGGAATTACTCTGCGGCTTCCGCCACGTCGCCAGCGGCCTCGTCCTCGGTGGGCTCGGCAGCGGTCTTGGCCTCGTTGACCGACGCGACCAGCAGGTCGGCCGGGGAGACCAGGGTGACGCCCTCGGGCAGGATCACGTCGCCGGCGGTGACGTTCGCGATCGGCTCCAGGCCCTCGATGGAGGCGACCAGGTGCTCCGGGATCGACATGGCGTCGGCCTCGATCTCGATGGTGCTGGCGTCCTGGACCACCAGGCCGCCGGCCGGGCCGGGCTCGCCCTCGACCACGATGGGCACCTCGACGATGACCTTCTCGCCGCGGCGCACGATCAGCAGGTCGACGTGCTGGATGTAGTCGCGGGTCGCGTGGACCTCGACCTGACGGGTCAGGGCCAGCTGGCTCTCACCGTCGATGTCGAGATCGATGACGGCGTTGACGCCGTGGCCGCGCAGGATCGACGCGAGCGCGAGGTTCGGGAGCAGCAGGTGCTTGGGCTCGGAGCCGTGGCCGTACAGCACGGCGGGGACGTTGCCGGCGCGACGGTCACGACGGGCGGCGCCCTTGCCGGTGTCGGTGCGGGGGCTGGTGCTCAGCTTGGGGGTCGACATGGAGTTCTCCATCTTCTCGTGCGGTCCGATCTGATCCGAACCGGTGTGGGTGGTTACGCGGCAGACGACGGCCGAGACGAACAACCACCCGACGAGCGGGAGTGCCTTCCAGATCGCGCCGATTACGGTGATTCCCACGCTGTGGAACACCCTCGCCGAGACAACGGGAGAGAGTTTATCATGGGCCGATGACAGCCCCCAAGCTCGAACAGCGCACCGCGGACCAGCTCGTTTCGGACTTCTTCCAGGCGCTCGCGCAGGGCCGGGTGGAGCAGGCGCTCGAACTCGTCGACGACGACATCGTCTACGTCAACGTCGGTCTGCCGAAGGTGCGAGGCAAGAAGCTCTTCGGCACGGTGATGGGCGCCCTGGGCGGCGGGACGGTCGGCTTCGACCTGGAGATGCGGGCCATCGGCGTCGACGAGCGGGGCGTGGTGCTCACCGAGCGCATCGATGAGCTGCGGATCGGGCCGTTGCGCATGACGTTCTGGGTGTGCGGTCGCCACGAGGTCGACGGCGGCCGCCTCACGCTCTGGCGCGACTACTTCGACTTCGTCGCCGTCACCCGCGGATTCCTCCGCGGCCTGGCCGCGCTGGCGATCCCGGCGCTGCGTCGCCCGCTGCGGGATCCGATGAGCGCGGCCCGGCCGCACTAGAGCGCTCCGGCGATCGGAGCGCCGACTAGAGAACCTCGTCGACGTTCTGGATGGGGCGGGCGAGCCGGGTGCCCTTGTCGGTCACCACGAAGGGGCGCTCCACCAGCACCGGGTGCTCGACCATCGCGTCCAGGAGGGCATCGTCGTCGGCCTCGGCCAGGTTCAACTCGGTGTAGAGAGCCTCTCGTTTGCGGACCGCCTGCGCCGGCGTGAGCCCGGCGTCGGCGAACATCTGCTCCAGCTGCGGCCGGGTCCAGCCGGTGTCGAGATACTTGATCACCGTCGGTTCCAGGCCCGCGTCGCGGAGCTTGTCCAGCGTCTTGCGGGAGGTCGAGCAGCGGGGGTTGTGATAAATCGTCGCGTCCACGCCTTCACCGTACCGCCGCTACGGTGAGGAAGATGACGGTGTGGCGAGCGGCGATGGTGGTGGCGGCCCTGTGCGGGCTGGCGGTGGTCACGACGGTCTGGACGCCGGGTGCCGCCTACGCGTGCAGCTGCGTCGCGCTGGCGCCGGAATCGGTGATCGCGCAGGCCGACGCGGTGGTGTGGGGCACCCCGATGTCGGTGAGCGAGTCCGGAACCACCCGCACGTACGTCGTCGAGGTGCAGCGCAGCTACCGCAGGGAGCTGCCGGAGCGGATCGAGGTCAGCACGCCCGCCACGTCGGCGGCGTGCGGCGTGGAATTGACGATCGGCCGCGCGGGATACGTGGTGCTGCGAGCGCCGGTCGACGGACCGGCGGCGGCGCAGCAGTGGACGGCGAGCCTGTGCACCAATCTGGTTTCCGCGGACGACATCGTCGCCCATGCGGGTGCGCCGCTGGCGCCGCTCGGTGCGGCCGCCCCGAACGCCGACGGCCCCGGCACACTCTCCGCGGGCGTGATCGCCGGGATCGTGGTCGGGGCCGTCGGTGGACTGGTGGTCCTGGCCGCGCTGGCGCTGGCGGTGGCTAGGCGCTTCCGTTGAACAGGCTGGTCACCGAGCCGTTCTCGAAGACTTCCTTGATGGTCTGAGCCAGCAGAGGTGCCATCGAGAGGACCGTCAGGTTCTCGAACTGCTTCTCCGGCGGGATCGGCAGGGTGTCGGTGGCGATCACTTCCTTGGCGCCGCAGCTGGCCAGGCGGGTGGCCGCGGGCTCGGAGAACACCCCGTGGGTGGTGGCGATGATGACGTCGCCGGCACCGGCCTCCTTGAGGACGGTCACGGCGCCGGCGATGGTGCCGCCGGTGTCGATCATGTCGTCGATCAGCACGCAGGTCTTACCCGCGACGTCGCCGACCACACGATTGGACTTGATCTGGTTGGGCACATCGGGGTCGCGGGTCTTGTGCACGAAGGCCATCGGTGCGCCGTCGAGCGCGTCGGCCCACTTCTCGCCGACCTTGACGCGACCGGCGTCCGGGGAGACCACGCAGATGTTGTCGGTGCCGTAGTTGGTCCGCACGTACTCGGCCAGCTGACCCTGCGCGTGCATGTGGTCGACGGGACCGTCGAAGAAGCCCTGGATCTGGTCGGTATGCAGGTCGACGGTGATGATGCGGTCGGCACCGGCGGTCTTGAGCAGGTCGGCGATCAGGCGCGCGGAGATCGGCTCGCGGCCGCGGTGCTTCTTGTCCTGCCGCGCGTACGGGTAGAAGGGCAGGATCGCGGTGATGCGCTTGGCCGACCCGCGCTTGAGCGCGTCGATCATGATCAGCATCTCCATGATCCAATGGTTCATGGGCGCCGGGCAGCTTTGCATCACGAAGGCGTCGCTGCCGCGCACCGATTCCTCGAAACGCACGAAAATCTCGCCGTTGGCGAAGTCGCGAGCGGTCTGAGGGGTCACCTCGACGTTGAGCTGCTTTGCCACCGCCTCCGCCAGTTCGGGGTGGGCACGTCCGGAGAACAACATCAGGTTCTTTTGGACGTCGGTGGTCATGCTCATGAGTCGCTCTCCTCTTGCGCGGTCCGAGCCGCTTCAGCGGCACGGCTGGTGGGACGCTTGTGCAGCACCCAGTTCTCGATGTTGCGCTGCTTTCCTGCTGAGACAGCTAGCGCCCCGGACGGGACATCCTCGCGGATGACGGATCCGGCACCGGTGTAGACGCCGTCACCGATGGTCACCGGTGCGACGAACATATTGTCCGAACCGGTCCGGCAATGCGAGCCGATCACGGTGCGGTGTTTGCTCTCCCCGTCGTAGTTGACGAAGACACTGGAGGCTCCGACGTTGGAGTGCTCGCCGATCTCGGCGTCGCCGACATACGTCAGGTGCGGAACCTTGCTGCCGGTGCCGATTTGCGCGTTCTTGGTTTCGACGAAGGTGCCGATCTTGCCCTCGGCGCCCAGTCGCGTGCCCGGGCGCAGGTAGGCGAAGGGGCCGACCACGGACTTCTCCCCGATCCGGGCTCCGCTGCCGTGGGTGCGGATCACCTGGGCGCCGTCGGCCACGTCGACGTCGGTCAGGGTGGTGTCCGGGCCGATCACGGTGTCGGCACCGATGGCGGTGGTGCCGTGCAGCTGGGTGCCGGGCAGGATCCGAGTGTCCTGGCCGATCGTCACGTCCACGTCGATCCAGGTGGTGGCCGGGTCGACGACGGTCACGCCGTTGAGCTGGTGGCGGCGGATCACGCGGCGGTTCAGTTCGGCGGCCAAGTCCGAGAGCTGGGCGCGGTCGTTGCAGCCGGCCACCACGAGCGGGTCGGTGACGATGTGCGAGCGGACGGTGCGGCCGGCCTCGCGCGCGATCTTGACCACGTCGGTCAGATAGAACTCGCCCTGCGCGTTGTCGGTGGACAGTCCGGTCAGCGCCGATCGCAGCACGGCGGCATCGAAGGCGTAGATCCCGGCGTTCACTTCGTTGATCTGGAGCTGAATCGGGGTGGCGTCCTTGTGCTCGACGATCGCCGTGACTTCGCCGTCGGTCCGTTCGATCCGGCCGTAGCCGGTGGGATCGGTGACAGTGAAGCTGGTGAGGGTGACGGCCGCGGCCGGTGTCGCCGTATGGGCCGCGACCAACTCGTGCAGGGTGTCGACGTCGAGCAGGGGTGCGTCGGCGACGGTCACCAGGACCGTGCCGGTGAAGTCGTCGGGGAGCGCGGTGAGTCCGGCACGCGCCGCGTCGCCGGTGCCGCGGGGTTCGTCCTGCACCGCGATGGCGACCGGGCGGCCGAGTTCGTCGGCGACGCGCACGATCTCGGCGCTGACCCGCTCACGCTCGTGGCTGACCACGCCGATCAGGTGCGTCGGTGCGATACCGGCGGCGCCGTGCAGGGCGTGGCTGACCAGGGACCGGCCCGCGATCTCGTGCAGGATCTTGGGGGTCTTCGACCGCATTCGGGTGCCCGCTCCCGCCGCCAGAACAATGACGGCGAGGTGGCCGTCGTGCGAACTGGTGGGGTGTCCGGGCATCGGAGTCCTCCGCAGGGGGTCTTGCGATGTGTCGCAAATCGAAGCGTGCGGGGGAAATCCTACGCACCCGAAGTAGGGTTTCTGGCCATGAGCACTCAGAAAGTAGCAATTGTCACCGGAGCGGCCCGCGGGATCGGCGCCGCAGTCGCACGTCGCCTCGCCGAAGACGGCATGGCGATCGCCGTGTTGGACCTGAACGGGCAGGCCTGCGCCGACACCGTGGAATCGATCACCGCCGCAGGTGGGAAGGCCATTGCAGTCGGATGCGACGTGGCTGACGAGAAGCAGGTGGCGGCTGCGGTCGACACCGTCACCGAGCAGCTCGGTGCCCCGACGGTGTTGGTCAACAACGCCGGTGTGATCCGCGACAACCTGCTGTTCAAGATGAGCGTCGACGACTGGGACACGGTGATGGCCGTGCACCTGCGGGGCGCCTTCCTGATGAGCCGGGCCTGCCAGCGGCACATGCTCGACGCAGGCTGGGGACGCATCGTCAACCTGTCGAGCACCTCGGCGCTGGGCAATCGCGGTCAGGCCAACTACTCGGCGGCCAAGGCCGGCATGCAGGGCCTGACCAAGACTCTCGCGCTGGAGCTGGGTCGCTTCGGTGTGACGGCCAACGCGATCGCCCCGGGCTTCATCGAGACCGAGATGACGCGTGAGACCTCCGAGCGCATCGGTGTCCCGTTCGACGATTTCATCGCCGCCTGCGCCGCCGACACCGCCGTGCAGCTGGCCGGTCAGCCCGATGACATCGCGAACGCGGTGTCGTTCTTCGCCGACGAGCGCGCACGCTACGTCTCCGGCCAGGTGCTGTACGTGGCCGGCGGACCCAAGGCCTGACAGGTCGGCGGTCGTTCGGATTCCCCAGCGTCAGCGGTAGTTCGGGTTCCCCAGCGTCAGCGGTAGTTCGGGTTCCCCAGCGTCAGCGGTAGTTCGGGTTGTTGTACTCCGGGATCGTGATGTTGATCGGAAGGCGCAGCTCCGACATGTACAGCAGCACGAACTGCCGCAGGAATTCGTCGAACAGCCAGTAGGCCTTCGGCGGCAGCCCCACGTCGAGCAGTCCCTCGCGAACCATCACATACGGTCCCCATGCGGTCTCCAGCAGCGGTGACCAGACCGGTTCGCGAGGGATTCGCAGCCAGCCGGCGATCTCGTCGCCCAGCATGTAGCGGGTGATCGCGCCGAGGACGCCGCGGCTGAGCAGCGTCAGGTCGAGGTTGCGACCCAGGTCCAGAAGCATGCTGGCGAGTCTGCGGCCCTCGTCGGTGGGCGCGAGAATCGGGTCGAGGACCTGGCGGGCCTGGCTCTCGGCGCTGGCCCAGGTGGCCGGAATGTACTCGTCTTTGATGCCCAGCAGGTGTGCGCTGAGCTGCCAGGTGTGCAGGAAGCCTGCGCCCTCGGCCGGGTCCACCGGCACACCCCACTTGCGGAACTGGCGCATCGCGCTGGTGGGCAGACTGTGCCAGGTGACCATCATGTCGGCCTGGCTGATCGGGAGTCGTTCCCCGGCTTGCGCACCGCTGGACCAGTGCGGTGACTTCGGCAGCAGGTAGCGGACGCCGGAATGGGCGAGTCGGGTCTTGACGCAGGTGATCATCATTTCGCCGTCCGGGGCGAAGGCGTTGGAGGTGCCGACGTCATAGCCCAGTTTGGCGGTCTTGGTGATGCGGTCCTTGAGATCGGCGCCGCCCTTGGAGTAGTAGACCGCGCGGGCCTCGCGGGGGATCACCGTACTCATCATTCCGCTGACGAAGCCGTAGATCACCCCCAGATAGGTGCCGCGCTTGTCGTTGAAGCGCGCGCCGGCGGCGAGTTTGTCGTGGTCGGCCCAGGCCGGGAGTCGTCGGGCTTCGGTGAGGAAGTCGCGCAGGTCTTTCGGCAGTCCCGCGGGCAGCGGTTGACCGTTGCGGGTCCAGTGCTTGAGGAGTCGATTCACCTTGTCGATGTCGCCCTTGGCGGCGAGGTCGGCGATCACGTCGTCAGAGTCTGGGTCCCAGACGTCGTGCGGGTCCTTCCCGGAGCCTTCGCCCGGCACCGCGCCGGCCGGGGACCAGGTCCAGCCGGTGGTGGAGCCGGTTACCGAGAGCGCGCCGGCGGCGCCGAGTGCCGCGCCGCCCAGCAGGGCGGTCCTTCGGTTGACGGTGGATGCCACGACGTTGCTCCTGACTGGCGGCGTCACGCCCGCCTCGATGTAACAGATAACGATGACTTGTAACATGGTGACATGGCGTGGCCTGGGTCACAAGGGATTGCCGGAAGCGGCGGTGCCGTAGCGTGGGCGTTGGGTCTGGGTGAGGAGGAAAAGGTGTGCCATCTGATGTGACGACGCAGCAGGATTCGCTCCTCGGGCGAGCGCTGCGCGGCGCCGCGCGCGACGCCGCGCGCACCCCGGTCGAGGCCGAGGACAAGACGCGCACCAAGCTGCTCGACGCCGCGTATGACCAGTTCTGCGAGACGGGGATCTCCCGGGCCTCGATGGAGGAGGTCGCGCGGCGCGCGGGCACTGCCCGCATCACCATCTATCGGAAGTTCGAGAACAAAGACGCTCTGGTCGACGCCGTGATGTTGCGCGAGTTCCAGCGCTACTTCGGCGAGTTCCTTGTCGAGATGGGAAAGGCGCAATCCGTGGCCGACCGCGTGGTCGCGGGATTCGTCACTTCGTTGCGCACCATCGGCGGCAACGTGCTCATTCGGCGGCTGCTGGAGATCGAGGCCACCGCGGTGCCCGGCATCGTCGGGGGCGGCGACAGCCGCACCATGTTTCAGGTGCGCGACTTCGTCGCCGAACAGATCCGCCGCGAGCAGGCGGTGGGGAACATCGACGCCGATGTCTCGGCGGTGTTGGCCGCGGACATGATGGTGCGGCTGACCGGCTCGATGCTGACCTCGCCCAGCGATCTGATCGAGCTCGACGACGAGGCCGCGCTGACCGCGGTGGCGCGCGAGTTCATCCTCCCGATGGTGCGGCTGCGCGCGGAGTAGCCCGCGAGCTGGCACGATCGGAACGAAACCCGCGGGGCGTCGTGGCCGTCGCCAGCCACCGAAGGCCCATCGCACACCTGGCCGCGGGAGATACCGAAGCCATCCGTATCGAGATCCACAGCGGCTTCGTGGCCACCCGGGAACGCCTGGTCCGCAGCCTCGAGGCCATCGGCTTCTGGGGGAGCGCCGACCGTTCAACCTCCGCGTGAGTACGGTTCGGCGCTATGGCACAATCGGAGCCGCATTAATCCGCCGTGGTGTAATCGGCAACACTCCTGATTTTGGTTCAGGCATTTCAGGTTCGAGTCCTGGCGGCGGAGCAGCAGGTACGTAGGGGAATCAACGGGGGGATCTCTAATGGGCATGCGACGGATTGCGACGATCGTGGCGACCGCGGGCGTGGTCGGTTCCGGTCTGTTCGGGGCGACTGCGCTCGGCGCCGGGGAGGCCGCCGCCGGCCCGCGGATCACGTGCACGGGTGCCATCTGCAAGAACCGTGGCGACGTGATCGGCATCGGGTTCGGTCAGTACCGCTGCCCCAACGGGATCGTGTACCCGTCGATCGCCATCGTCCCGCCTCGCGCGACCGCGGCCGTCTTCCCGGCCAACTGCAGCCCGATGCCGAACCTCTACTACTGACCGCGATTCCGGTCGGACCACCGGCAGAGTGTCGGGTTGTGGCTGCCGGACAACCACAACCCGACACTCTGCGGGCGAAGTCCTCGGGTCGGGCGGCCCGCTACCGAGCGGTGGCGGTGTTCTGGCCCGGAGCGGTGTCCTTCGCCGTCAGGGCAGCGATGCACCAACCCTGGCTTGCGTCCCGCTGGAGGATCACTTCGTACGAGGCTGTGGTGACTTCGGCGTTCGCGACCTGAATGGCAGCTCGGCCTCGGTCACCGTTCACCGAGGCCGGTTGCGTCTGCGTCATCGAGCCCGCGGTGTAGGGCGAACCATCGAGCGACTGCTGCCCGGCGAAGTCTCCCTGAGCGTCGGGGCAGACGGTCCGTTCGACGGCGTCGCCCAGGCTGGCCTCGTTATACGACGAGACGAAGTCTTCAACGGTCACCTGCGCGGCCTTGGCTCCGGTGCCCGGACCGCTCTTGTCATTCGGGTAGTCGCCGCATGCGGTCACGCCGGCCAGAACGGCGGCGCCGACAGCAGCGGTGAAGAGGGCACGAGGAAGTCGCCCGCAACGGGCAAGCCTGGTCTGCATGCCACGACGCTACCTGTTCTAGCCCCTGACCAGCCGAGTTGTGTTCGTGTTGGCGCCTGTGTAACTTAATCCAAGTCGTCAGCGAGCAAGTTTCCCGCAGAAATGCGAGAGATTGGGTTGACAACGAGGAAGTAAATCTTCTAGAGTTACTTTCACTGGTTGCGGTCGAGCCAGGCAGTCTCGGAAGGGGCCGCCGAGCCCGGTTTGACAGTCAGGAAGCCAGGTGGCTAGGCTGGAGAAGTTGCCCGCAAGTCGGGTAGCGGATCTGAAGTGACAAGCTCTGCTCATTGAAGTTC